>JAQUGA010000132.1 GCA_028684405.1 Bacteroidales bacterium
TAATCCTACTTTTTTTTGTTTAGTAGCACTAAATTAGGTGAAATTTTTAAGCGGTAAAATGTTGTGTAAAATACTTATACACAATATTTTAACCGCTTTTGTTCATAACTTTTCTGCGGATTTAAGGCATAACATTAAGTTATTTACATAAATAAATGTATTAATAATTCCTAAATCACATCAGCAAATTTATTAAATAAAAATCATCAACCAAATAAATTTGCTAATTTTCAAAAGAATAACACTTACTTAACCTAATTTGCTAAGATTACTAATAATTAACATCAGTGCATGTTCAATATAAATATTATATAACAATATTAATAATCTTCTTCGGAACCACAATCACTTTTTTCGGAGTTTTACCTTCCAGCCATTTAGCTGCTTCGGGAGCAGCCAAAGCCGCTTTTTCAATATCAGCATTGCTCATATCCATAGGTAAAGCTAGAGTAAAACGCATTTTGCCATTGAAAGAAACTGGATAGTTGAATTCTGATTCTGCTACAAAAGCTTCGTTGTACACTGGGAATTTTGCCAATGTGACGGATTCATTATGACCTAAATGTTGCCATAATTCTTCACAAATATGAGGCGCATAAGCCGATAACAATACAACGAGTGGTTCTAAAATAGATTTTTTATTACACTTGGCATCCGTCAACTCATTCATGCAAATCATAAAAGCACTCACCGCCGTGTTAAAAGAAAATCGCTCGTTGGCATCAATTATTTTCTTGATGGTTTTATGAAGAATCTTCAACTCTTCTTTCGTTGCCTCATCATTGCTTACTTCAAAACCATTTTCGCTAAAAAACAGCCTCCAGAATTTTCTAATAAAACGATTAACACCTTCAATTCCTTTGGTATCCCAAGGTTTTGATTGTTCGATGGGACCTAAAAACATTTCATAAATCCTCAAAGTGTCGGCACCATACTTTATCACTAAATCATCAGGATTTTGAACATTGTACATCGATTTTGACATTTTTTCAACTTCCCAACCACAAAGATATTTTCCGTCTTCTAAAATAAATTCTGCAGAAGCAAATTCAGATCGCCAATTTTTAAAAGCTTCAATGTCCAAAATATCATTTTCGACCATGCTAATATCCACATGCAATGGAGTCACTTCGTGCTGATTTTTTAAAGAATGTGAAACAAAAGTATTGGTTCCATTAATGCGATAAACAAAATTTGATCGTCCTTGAATCATGCCCTGATTAATCAATTTTTGGAAAGGCTCGTCCTTTACACACATTCCGATATCAAACAAAAATTTATTCCAAAATCTAGCATAAATCAAATGTCCAGTTGCATGTTCGGCACCGCCCACATACAAATCTACATTTTGCCAATAGTTCACCGCTTCTTTAGAGAAATACTCTTTTTCGTTTTGAGCATCCATATATCTTAAATAGTAACCGCTTGATCCTGCAAAGCCAGGCATTGTATTGGTTTCCAAAGGATAACCTTCGGGAGTAGTCCAGTTTTTGGCATTGGCCAAAGGAGGTTCTCCAGCTTTCGTTGGCAAATAACTGTCCACTTCGGGCAATTCTAAAGGCAATTGCGATTCATCCAACATGTATGGAATTCCATTTTTGTAATATACAGGAAATGGCTCTCCCCAATAGCGTTGGCGACTAAAAATAGCATCTCTTAAACGATAATTGATGGTCCCTTTTCCGATTCCCATCTCTTCCACTCTGCGAATTACTTCTGATGCACCCTCTTTTACTGACATTTTATTGATAAATGAAGAATTGATGCAAATTCCATCTTTGGCATCATACGATTCTGTCCACTCTTCGGTGGGAATGATTTCTTCATCGACTTTGGAAATAACTTGGGTGATGGGCAAATTAAAATGACGAGCAAATCCAAAATCGCGACTGTCGTGTGCAGGAACAGCCATAATGGCGCCCGTTCCATAACCCGCCAATACATATTCTGAAATCCAGATTGGAATTAATTCTTCCGTAAAAGGATGTTTTACATACGAACCAGTAAAAGCTCCACTCACATTTTTTACTTCGGTCTGACGTTCTCTTTCTGAGCGATTTTTCGCCCAAGTTATATATTTTTCAACTTCTACTTTATGTTCTTGGGTTGTTAACTTTTCAATTAAATCATGTTCGGGACAAAGCACCATAAATCCGACTCCAAAAATGGTATCTGGGCGCGTTGTGAAAACCTCTATCGTATCCTTTCCATCGGCCACAGGGAAATGAACAGAGGCTCCTTCGCTGCGTCCAATCCAGTTGCGTTGAATTTCTTTAATAGAATCAGACCATTCGATGGTTTCAAGTCCATCCAATAAACGCTGACCATAAGCCGTAATCCGCAACGACCACTGTCTCATCAACTTGCGCTCCACAGCATATCCACCACGAACGGACAATCCATTGACAACTTCATCGTTTGCCAAAACAGTTCCCAATTCTGGACACCAATTGACCATGGTGTCTGACAAAAATGCCAAACGATAATTCATCAGTAAGTTTTGCTGCTCCTTTTCCGACATTTTTTTCCATTCATCGGCAGAAAAAGGATCCGTCAATGAGCAAGCTGCTTTTACGTCAGCATTTCCTTTTGTTTCAAAAGTTTCAATTAATTTTGAAATCGGCTCTGCTTTATCACTAATTTTATCATACCAATGATTAAAAAGCTGGATAAATGTCCATTGCGTCCATTTATAATATTCTGGATCACAGGTCCTCACTTCTCTATCCCAATCAAAAGAGAACCCAATTTTATCAAGTTGTTCGCGATAGCGACTTATGTTTTGTTCGGTTGTAATAATAGGATGCTGTCCCGTTTGGATGGCATATTGTTCTGCTGGCAAGCCATAGGCATCATATCCCATGGGATGAAGCACATTAAATCCAAGAGAGCGTTTATAGCGAGCATAAATATCAGAAGCGATGTATCCAAGCGGATGTCCAACATGTAGGCCAGCTCCCGATGGATAAGGAAACATATCCAAAATGTAATATTTTGGTTTTTCTGAATTATTCTCTGCTTTATAGGTCTTATTCTCTTTCCAATATTGACGCCATTTCTGCTCTATTTCCTGAAAATTGTACTCCATAATATTATTTAAATGTAGTTGATTGATGATGTTTTGCAAAATTAAGAAAAAAGCCCAATTTTGATAGCAATGTGTTGAGAATATTATTGTATCGTTTTCTTATTTATTGTTTTAAGTGGAATTAAATCAGAAAAAATAGATAATGACAGCTAAAGAACTTTCTGGAAAATGTTTTTAGCTTTTTTTCATCATTTGTTCAATTATGCTCATATTGATTAATATAGCATCAAGGCTAAACAATTGTGTTTTATAAATAAAAAAATCTGCAAAGAGATTGAGAAATAAATGAGTTACTTGATTGCGTTTTTAACATTTTTTAAGAGAACACTGTTTCTCTTCATTTAATTTTAATGTAAATTTGTCCAATAAACTAAATTACACCAGCTAGATTAACATTAGAATCACGACTTCATTATTGATTATTATTATTATTATTATTATACAAAAAAGCCGGAAGGGCTTGCTCCCCAACCGACTCTCTTTTCGCAACCTAACTTAGTATACACCAAATTAGATTTTGCAAAGATATAGATTTTTTCATAGAAATGCTGTTTTCTGCTCACAAGGTGTAAGAGCAAAGCCGTGATGGGTTGCATGTAAGACCCATTGGTAATAAAGTACAATTAAAAAACATTAAAATTTCATAGAATGAAAAAAATATCAATCATTCTATTAATGATTGTTGCATTTACAAGTTGTACAAAAGAAAACTTAGTAAATACAACAACAAGAAAAGCCGATTTAAACACAAATACCAAAGCAGCGACACAACCTGTTATGCGTATATGGTATGACAATGGCGGGTCTGATTATGGTTGTATAAAGGGAAAAGGTAATTGTCTCCCAACGACGGATATTGTTGCTGACAAAATCAAATTGATAAACAATCTTTTTTGTGTGGTTAAATCTGCTAATCAACCTGAAATTATCCATTTTTTTAAAGAAAACAGAGACGAGTTATCATTGTTTTTTGAAAAAGAAACCATTGATAATGTTCTTAATGGAACTTTTGTTGTAAAAGACAAAGACGAAAATGCACAAAACGAACGTTTTATACTTTTTGTTTTGCCATCAACTGGTGAAATAACAAGTGTAAATCCATTTGTGAGTAAATAATAGATCATTTAGCAGAGGAGAAAGAAATTTCTCTTCTGCTAATTTTAATCAAATTAACCAATGAAACAACTTTTATTGCCAAAAATAGTTCTCTTTTTTACGCTAATAATTGCATTATCATCTTGCAATTCTAATAAAAAATTAGAAAAAGTAAATGATATTGAATTTAATATTGGATACACATTTGTTCCAAGAAACGCTGGTATTTGTTATGATTATACCGAAAAAAAGGAGTTGATTTATTTTGCAAATCCCATATCTCAGAAATGTATTAAATTCTTTACTGTTGACGGCAAATTAAACGATTCCATTACGCTTAGAAATGCAATAAAAGAATTAGCAAACATTGATGGAATATCTGTGATTTCAAAAGATACTATTATCATTAATTCTCAATACACTAATCGTTATGTGGTTGTTAATAGAAAAGGTGAAGTCTGGCTATCGGTGGATATGAATGAACTAATTGATAAAACGGAACTTAATTTTTACGAATTTGGCATGTCTTCGGTTTCAAATTCTTCAGCTGATAAAAATACATTAATGTTAAACTGTTGCTGGTATTATAACAAAAAAGACAGAATGATGAATAAAGAGCCAAAAGAGGAGTTCGCTAATTGTCAGTATGTTTATAATTCTTTGAACGAATCGCCTTATTTTTTCAAAGTCTCAGGTTTTTTAACGAGTACACCAACTGTAAGTTTTGGGTTGAAAAGGTTTTATAAAAAGATTGCAACATATTCGGGATGTTCAACAGAATCCAAAAAATACAGTTTAATAGGTGATTATACTTATGTGTTTTCTGCATTTTTGAATACTATTTTAAAGGTAAATACCAGCACGATGAAAATTGAAAAACGGATTGAAGTGAATTCTGATTATACAACCATAGGTACTCCTATGCCTAAAATCACTGAAGAATCGATGTATCATTTACAAGATACGGTCTTGATTAACGGACGAACCAAAGGGTTAATAGCAAGGATGTACTACAGCAAAGAGCAAGAAAAGTATTATGTAATTGTTTATCACGAAGTTAAAAATGTAAAAGGGTTGCTAGAAGAGGATTTGAGACGTCATTTTTCAATCATTATTTACGATAAAGCGTTTAAAAAGTTGCACGAAGAGGCTTTTATGGATGGCGTATACCTCGGTTGGGGCGCTTTAGTTACTTCACAAGGTTTACTAATTCCAAAAAACAACACAAACGAAACAAAAATAAACAATGGAAAATCGACATATACTCTTTTTAAATATTCGGACTAGCCTATTTGTGCTTACTTTGCTTTTTGCGGGTTGTAATCAGTCCTCGACTAAAGTTCATAAACCTACAACATTTGATACTTTAACCGACTATTTTAAAATCAGACAGGAGTTTGTATTAGATAAAAAAGTAAAAACTGTTTTCGTATTAACAGAATATGGCTGCATTCCTTGCAATCGGAAGTTCTCAAGTTATATTCAAGAGAATGTAAACAACGATTCGATATTGTTTTTAATCACCGCTTCGGGCTCAATGGTTGATATAACGCCCTACGAAAACAATGAAAAAAATATTTTTTATGATCAAAATATGAACATTGAAAAATACCCAATTTTTAAAATATCGAAAGCTATTTACCTAAAAAATAATGGAATAGATACCATAATTTCATTAAGTGCTGAGCGGTTAGAATCGCAATTGGAATATATTAAAAAGCATAAATAGACGATTAAATGTGAGATTTTATCTGCATTTATTCTTCGTAAATGACCTTACAACATGACAAAAACACAACTACCAAATATTCTCACAATTATATTATAACCGTATAACACTGGCTATCAGCAAGCTAGAGGTTTTTTTTTGGCAGAGAAGAGGCTTGGACGTTTCGACAGATTCGACGGTGTTTGTTCCGAGAATCGGGGCTCATTGCAACGCTCCTCTCAACGACCGAATTTACACATTGCAATTTGTGTTATCCGTGTTCTATTTGAAAGCACACAGATAACACAAATTCTTTATTAGAAGTCCCCCTAGAATATTTGTGGATATTTATTAGGATTATACTCATGCATAATTTCGTACACAGCATCAAAAACATCTTCCGCATTTGGATTGGAAAAATAATCGCCATCGGTCGTATATGCAGGTCGGTGATCTTTTGCAGTAAGCGTTTTAGGCTCACTGTCCAAATAATAGAATCCTCTTTGCTCTTCCAGTACATTTTGCATCATAAAGGAAGTAGCACCGCCAGGCACATCTTCATCAAAGAACAAAATCTTGTTTGTTTTCTTCAAAGATTCAACAATGGTATGATTCACATCAAACGGAACAAGTGACTGCACGTCAATTAATTCTGCAGAAACATTAAATTCTTTCAGCTGCTTAACAGCATCTTCCGCAATTCTAACACAAGCTCCGTAAGTAACAATGGTTATATCAGTTCCTACTTTAATAAGTTCGGGTTGTCCGAATGGGATTCTGAAATCACCAATATTATCGGGCATTTTTTCACGGAGACGATATCCATTAAGAGGTTCAATAATCAAAACAGGATCATCGCCTTCCATAGCGGTATTGTAAAATCCTGCAGCTTGAGTCATGTTTCGAGGGGTCAATACATGAACTCCCTTGATGGAATTAATAACCATGCTTAAAGGTGATCCTGAGTGCCATATTCCTTCCAAACGGTG
>JAQUGA010000010.1 GCA_028684405.1 Bacteroidales bacterium
AAACCTCTTATTAAATTCCTAAGTGAGCCAGGCATGAAACAATTGCTGCTTAAAACGGAAGGACATTATATGGCTGAACAAAATAAATACATGCATATTATTGACGATGAACTTTATTTTGTGATTGAAGAGAAACAAAACACCATCGACCTTACTGAAAAAGGAATTGATTTGGTTTCCAATAATGCCGAAGAAGCAAAGCTTTTTATTATTCCAGATATTGGTGCCGAAATTGCTGATCTGGAAAAATTAAGTTTGCAAGACAAAGAAAAACTAGACGCTAAGGCTGAAATATATCGTAATTATGCCCTTGCTTCGGAACGTCTTCACACCATCAATCAATTGATGAAAGCATACGCTCTGTTCGAAAAAGACATAGAGTATGTAATCATAGATAATAAAATTAAAATTGTAGATGAGCAAACTGGACGTATTATGGAAGGACGTCGTTATTCAGACGGTCTGCATCAGGCCATTGAGGCAAAGGAAAATGTGAAAATTGAGGCCGCTACACAAACCTATGCTACGGTAACATTGCAGAACTACTTTAGAATGTATAAAAAGCTTGCAGGAATGACCGGTACAGCCGAAACCGAAGCAGCGGAATTATGGGACATCTATAAATTAGATGTCGTGGTCATTCCAACAAATCGACCTATTGTTAGAAAAGACATGGAAGATATGGTTTTTAAAACCAAACGCGAAAAATTTAATGCCGTTATCGACGAAATTAAACGTTTGCATGATGAAGGCCGTCCCGTTTTGGTGGGTACAACTTCCGTTGAAACCTCGGAGTTATTAGGAAAAATGTTGACGCTAAGAAAAATTTCTCACAATGTCTTGAATGCGAAGTTACATCAACGCGAAGCGGATATTGTAGCCCATGCAGGAAAATCGGGAACCGTTACCATTTCAACGAATATGGCTGGGCGGGGTACGGATATTAAACTGGGCGAAGGTGTGAAAGAAAAAGGAGGTTTGGCCATTATTGGTACCGAACGGCATGATTCCAGACGGGTTGACCGTCAGCTTAGAGGTCGTGCAGGACGTCAGGGCGACCCCGGTTCTTCTCAGTTTTATGTTTCTCTGGAAGATGACTTGATGCGTCTGTTTGGATCGGATAGAATTGCCAAAGTGATGGATAGACTTGGTTTGAAAGAAGGAGAGGTTATTCAACATTCTATGATTACCAAATCCATCGAACGTGCCCAACGAAAAGTGGAAGAGAATAACTTTGGAATTCGTAAACGTTTGCTCGAGTATGACGATGTGATGAATAAACAACGTGAAACCATATATAGCAAGCGTAGAAATGCACTTTATGGCGACCGTTTGTCCATCGACCTGTCTAATATGTTTTACGACCTGTCAGAGCAATTAATTGCACAATACCAAGATCAGCGAGATTTTGAAGGTTTTACCATGGAACTGATTTCAACTTTTGCAATTGATGTGCCATTTACTGAAGAAGAATTTATGCAAGGAAATACAAATGATTTAGCCGAAAAGCTTTTTGAACATGTTTCCAAAGATTATAAACATAAAACAGAAATACTTTCCGAAAGAGCCTATCCCATAATCGAATCCGTATATAAAAGAGAGGGACAACGCTACGAAAATATTGCCATTCCGATTACAGATGGACATAAAACTTTGAATGTTATAGCTCCTTTGAAAAAATGTTTCGAAAGTGGAGGAAAAGAGATTATTCTTTCGATTGAAAAGGGGATTAACCTTTCTGTTATTGATGATTCTTGGAAAGAACACTTGCGAGAAATGGATGAATTGAAACAGTCCGTTCAAAATGCATCCTACGAGCAAAAAGATCCTTTGTTGATTTATAAATTTGAGTCTTTTGAGTTGTTTAAGCAAATGCTTCATAAAATCAACAAAGAGATAACTTCTTTCCTTTCCAAAGGAAAACTTCCAATGGATGATGCTCAGGATGTAAAAGAGGCTCGTTTGCCACAATCAGATATATCAAAATCGAAAGCAGGAAGAGATGATATAATGGGCAATCGCACTTCAGAACCACGAAAAACTCAACCTATTATTGCTGAGAAAAAAGTGGGAAGAAACGAACCTTGTCCTTGTGGAAGCGGTAAGAAATTTAAAAACTGCCACGGAGCATAGTTTTATCCATGGACTTATTGCTTTCTACTGCTTATTTTCCCTCCATTGAATACATGGCTTGTTTGACGAAAGCAAGTCGTGTGTTTATTGAAAAACATGAGACCTATCCAAAGCAAAGTCTTAGAAATCGTTGTTATCTTGCTGGTTCGCAAGGAGTGCAAATGCTATCTATTCCCGTTGTAAAAACATTGGGAAACAACACTCCTGTTGAAAAAATACAAATAGATGAAAGTCAGGATTTTAGAAGTCATCATTTCAAAACAATTCAAACGCTTTATAGCTCCGCCCCATTTTATGATTACTATATTGATTTTGTCAAAGCGGACATTTTCAATCCTGAAAATAACCTCATAGAGTATAATTTGACCATTTTAAAACGTTTGATGAGTTTTTTGGAAATAAAAGTAAATATTAATTTTACAGACTGTTTTCAAAAAAACAAAAATGATAAATTTGATTTAAGATTTGTGCTATCTCACAAAACTGCTTATGGCACCTTTTCTATTATTAATAGCGTCCAAACATATTCCCAAGTCTTTAGTGATCGAAACGGTTTTTTTGCAAATTTAAGTGTTATTGATTTGATTTTCAATGAGGGACCTTCGGCTTCTACGATTTTGAAGAAAATTATATCGTAACATTCTCCAAAAATAAATCCTTTTTCAGACTCAGAGTTAAATCTGAGAATAATTAAGAAATTATTGAGTTCTTATGACTTGTTAACAACATATATGTAATTTTTACATGAAAGTTTCATTGTTTTTTTCTATTTTTGCAATCAAAATAATTAAACTTGATATGAAAAGAGTATTGATGAGTTCCTTATTTATCTTATTTATTTGTTTAACAGATGTAATAGGAGTAGAAATTCAAAATTACAACATTTCTTCTGACGAACTTTCTAAGGAATATGTTCTGCAATTCGAAAAGGCTATGAATTTTGTAGATTCAGATGATTATAAAGAGGCTTTAAACTTATTGACTGGGTTAAAGCAAAATAATCCGAACAATGCTAATTTGGAGTTTTACCTGGGCTTGTGTAAGTTTTACTTAATGTTTGACAAGAAAGCATCTTTAGAGCATTTTGCTAAGTCCTCAAAGTCTATTTCTGAAAAGTACGTCAATACTCCTCAGCAGACTCAGGCACCCCTTGAGTCCATCTATTTTGAAGCATTGTCGTACCACTATTTAGGGCAATACGCTAACGCTATAAAGCTATATGAGTCCTATTTGGAAAAGTCAAAAACAATCAGAAGTGACAAAAAATACATTAAAAGTGCACAACAAAAAATTAAATATTGTAAGAATCCAGACTTGGTTTTATCAACTTCGGATTTAGAAATAATATATAAAAAACAGCTAGAGGTAAAACCGACTAAACAAGATTATGCATACAAAAATAAATTAAGCAACGCAGTAGAAGCAATGGGGTATGACCATCTTGAAGCCTTGATTTTATTTAAAGAAATGGCTTTTGACTATCCTAATGATCCCAAAATAAATTATTTTATGGGTATTTGTATGCTCAATTATGTTCCATACAATAAGTCAGCATTGGGAATGTTTGAAGTAGCCGATAAAATGATTGTTTCCCCTTCCAATCAATCTGGTTTGGTATGTCCTTCGATGAATCGTTATTACATGGCTCTTGCAAACCAAATGGACGGAGATCATGTTACAGCTTTGAAGCATTTTGAAGAAGTTGATAAAGCCTATCCTACAAAGTTTCTTGCATTTAGAGATGATTTTAATGAAAAAATGGAACTAAGCAGAAGGCTTACCAAAGTTCAGCCAACAGAAGAGAGTGGCAATCTTGCTTTGACTAGTTTTAGAAATAAATTAGAAATAAAAGCGCAAAAAGAACTGCACGTAATATTCCCTGAAACGAAGCCTAGAGTTGAGTTACAAACATCTGATAGGATGGAATATTCCAATTCTGGCTATTATTATACCATACAAATTGGTGAAGGGTTTATGAAAGAGGAGTATTTTGACAAAGCACCAGATTACCGCATTTCTCGCCTCAAAGGTTCAAAATATCCTCGCTATGTAGTAGGAAAATATTCTTCAGAATCCGAAGCTACTTCCAAAATGGAAGAGCTCAAAGCAGCTGGTTATTGCGATGCTTTTGTAACCCGGTATAAAGGCAGATTAAATTAATCTATTTGCAAAAATATTCTGAAACGTTTTTTTTTTGTTTAAATTTGGAAAGATAATAGGTGTTTTGAAAAAACAACTAAATTCAAAAGATTTAGGCTCTTTTAAAATTAAAAAAAATGATTCAATCTGTCGTAAAAGTCTTTTTGAAAAACAAGTTCTTTCGCTATGTTCTGGTGTTTATTCAATTTTTTGTATTGGCTTGGCTCACATTTACATACGATTTTGCAGAATTCAAAATATGGCATTGGGTTTTGCCAATTATTTTCTTGATCTTTGGATTTTGGTCACTGCTTTTTATGAAAATTTCAACAATAACACCATTGCCCGATCCTACTTCTGGTTCGCAGCTGATTCAAAAAGGACCTTATCGTTATGTGCGGCATCCCATGTATTTGTCGGTGGCAGGATATTGCTTTTGCCTTTTAATGGTCAATTTTTCCTTGTTAAATGCTCTGATTGTTGGCCTGTTTTATATGGCAATATTCTTGAAAATGGAAATCGAAGAGGTCTATTTAGTTAAGCACTATGCCTCCTATAAAGAGTACATGAAGAGAACAAAGCGATTAATTCCCTTTGTATATTAGTTTTGTTTTTTTGATTTCAAGAAACTCTTTGGCGAAATACGTGACAAAAAAAAACCACTTTATTTAGATTTTTCACAAGTTATCAACATTGGATTCTGTATAAAATTTCAGTTTCCCGAGTGGTTTATACTTTTTCTTGATATAATTTTGTTAGATAGAACAAAACATTGATAAATGACCAAATCTAAATATATTATAAAGCAGGAAACGGATTACTCTTGTGATTTCCATTATGGCTCGATGGCTCTAAAAAGTCATTTGCCAGAATACAAGACCTGTAGTTTGCTTAATAATTTATTGAATATAGAATTGCACAAGATTCCCGATTTGTCGGTTTGGCATCCTTCCGAAATTCTGATTTATTTTCCTTTTTATCTTTATGAAGATCCAATTTCAAAAATTTCGGTTTATCTAATTTCAAATAGTGGATTTGAAGATGTAAATTCGGAAACTGATTCAGAAAACATTCTCTTTCAGGATGTTCCAAAGAAATATAATATGTTTGGAAAAAAACAGACCTCTGTTTTTTCAGTAAAGGATTTAAATATAGATTATTATTTAATTTTGAAACACCCAAGGGACGATAAAATTATTAATAATTTTGTTGATGTTTTGGCAACTCAAAATTTTATTCAAGCAGTTAGTGTGGAAGCGTCTGAATATGTAAAATATCATGATCAATTGCTGTACGAAATTGAGTTGAGTTTATCTGAAAAAAACTCAATGAAAAATAGAGATGTGCGTAGACGCAAAGAGATGTTGAAAAAAAAGGAAATAAAAAAATCAACAGAGATTTTTACAAAAAAGTATTACAATATATAATATGATACAGTCAGAATTATCCATTGGCATTGTTCAATCCGATATAATTTGGGAAGACAAATTTCACAATTTCGAAAAGTACGAATCATTATTAAGTCATCGGAAAGGCTACGATATTGTTGTTTTGCCTGAAATGTTTTCATGTGGGTTTTCGGTCAATACCGATAAATGTGCAGAGGAGCCTAAAGGAGAATCTTTTGAATGGATGCAAAAAATGTCTAAACAAATGCAATCGGCTTTTGCTGCTAGTGTGCCTGTACGCGAAAACAATAAAATATTCAATCGTTTTTATTTTGTAATGCCCGATGGCTCTTATTTTGAATACGACAAACATCATTTATTTAGCTATGGTGGCGAACATTTGCTTTTTAGCAGAGGAGCTGAACGAACGATAATTGATTATAAAGGTTGGAAGATATTTCCCATTGTTTGTTACGATTTGCGTTTTCAGGTTTGGAATTCAAATCGCTTTGTGGATGGCAATTACGATTACGATATGGCTATCTGTGTTGCCAATTGGCCTCAAAGTCGCAGTCATGCTTGGAAGACCTTGTTGCAAGCCCGAGCCATCGAAAATCAAGCATGGCTTTTGGCTTCCAATAGGGTTGGAGTAGATGGAATGGATCTTTTATATGCAGGCGATTCCATGGTGGTAAATCCATATGGGGAAATTCAAAATACCGCTTCGCAAATCGAAACTGTTTTAGAAGCAAAAGTTTCTTTGGATTTCCTAAAATCCTACCGCGAAAAATTTGCTTTTGCTGCTGATTGGGATGCGTTTGAATTGATATAAATTCAAATTCTTACTATTTTAGTAGTGCTTCGTAGAGTATTTCCACCGGATGCATCGCTGTTCGCTCGCTACCATCTTTAATTTGGTGGCGACAACTTGTACCCGTTGCAGTAATTAGCGTCGTTTTAGGAGCTTCTTTTATTTTTGGAAGCAATACCAAATTTCCAACTGCCATCGAAGTTTTGTAGTGTTCTTTTTCAAAACCAAAAGCGCCTGCCATACCACAGCATCCAGAAGCGATCTCTTCCACTTTGTAATTTTTGGGAATACTCATCATAATTTTGGATGGAGTTGTCGAAGCCAAGGCTTTCTGGTAACAGTGTCCGTGAAATAAAATGGAGGAGTGGTCTTCCGAAAAAGAGTCAGCACTGATGTTCCCTTTTTGAAATTCGGAACTGATAAATTAGTCGATCAAAAAGCAATTTCTGGATAATTTCAGAGCGTCGGTTTTTAAATTGTCATCTACCAATTCTGGATATTCATCTCTAAAACTCAAAATTCCAGAGGGTTCGATGCCAATTAGTGGAGTTTCGTTGCTAATTAAAGGAGTGAAAATAGTCACATTTTTCTGAGCTAATTTCTTGGCTTTCAGCAACATGCCTTTTGATAAAAAAGTCCTTCCGCTATATGCATGATTTACAATTTCGACATGATAATTTAAAGCATTCAACAATTTGAGAGCTTTAATGCCAATTTGAGTATCATTTATATCAGTAAATTCATCGATAAAAAAGTATACTTTTTTACTTGGGTTTTCTGGATTTTTCAAATTAACTTTTGCCCAATTTCGCAAGGTGATTTTGCAAACAGTAGGAATGCTTCGCTGGGGGGCAAATCCCAGACCAATTTTTAATAAATGCGAAAAGATTGGATGGGTGGCAAAAAAGTTAAAAACATGAGGTATTTTAGCACCAATTGCATTAAAGTAGGGAAAATATCCAATCATCCAAGAGCGAAAAGGAATGCCATTTGATTTGTAGTATTGTTGTAAAAATTCCGCTTTAAATTTAGTGATGTCGATGTTTGATGGGCATTCTGCCTTGCAGGCTTTGCAGCTCAAACAGAGGTCAAGGACCTCTTTAATTTCTTTATGATTAAATCTATTTCTCTTTTTTGAGTTGGTCAAAAATTCACGAAGAATATTGGCTCTGGCTCGAGTTGAGTTTTTTTCATCGAGAGTGGCTTGATAGGAGGGACACATGGCTCCACCAGCAAGTTCTGTTTTCCGACAATCGCCCGAGCCGTTGCATTTTTCAATGGCTCGTAAAATACCGGCTGTGGATGAAAAATCAAATACCGTATCTATTTCGGGAGTGGGTTGGTCGGCAGCATATCGCAACGAGCTATTCATCGGAGGCGTGTCCACTATTTTATTGGGATTAATAATCGATTTCGGATCCCATACTTTTTTCAGTTCTTTAAAAGTTTGGTAAATTTCTTCACCCATCATAAGAGGAATAAATTCACCACGGAGCCTTCCGTCGCCATGTTCGCCGCTCAGAGATCCTTTGAATTTCTTTACAATTTTGGCTGTTTCCAGAGCCACTTCTCGAAATAATTCTACGTCTTTGCTTGTTTTAAGATTTAAAATTGGACGAAGATGAAGTTCTCCAGTTCCGATATGAGCATAATAAATGCAGCTCAAGTGTTTGTGCTTGAGCATCTGGTTAAATTCCTCAATAAATTGAGGCAAAACGGCTGGATTTACGGCCGTATCTTCCACCACAGGAACTGGTTTTGCATCACCGGGCATATTGGAAAGAATTCCTAAACCAGCTTTCCGTAAATCCCACACTTTTTTCATTTCACTTCCGCTAACCAAAGGAAAATGATAGCCTAAGTTATCAGCTTTTAGTTCATTAATAATTTCCTCGGCTTTTTGCTTTACCGCTTCATCAGAGTTCTCCACAATTTCGATAATTAGAATAGCGCCGGGGTCTCCTTCGACAAAAAAGCGATTTTTGCGTTGTTCAATATTGTCTTTTGTCAATTGCAAAATTTCATTGTCCATAAGTTCCACCGCATACGGTTTATGTCGAAGAGCAATGATGTTTCCATAAAGAGCCTCTTCGATGCTGTTGAGGTGAACACAGAGTAGAGTTTTATGTTTGGGGGGAAGCGGGCTAAGTTTTACTTTGATTTCGGTGATTAGGCATAAAGTGCCTTCGGAACCAGCGATGAGCTTGCTGAAATTAAAAGTTTTGGAAGAATTGGCATCAAAAACGGAGGAATCCATTAATAAATCTAAGGCATATCCAGTGTTTCTACGTTTAATTTCAGGATCGGGATATTGATTTTCGATTTCCGTTCGAAAAGCATCATTAGACAGTGTTTTATTAATATGTCGATAGATTTCGCCTTCGGATGTTTCTAAGTTGCATTTTTGTAAAAAAGTAGTTTTATCAATTTCAGAAAATTCAACTTCGCTACCGTCGTATAGCAATGCTTTGAGGGAAATAATGTGCTCGCGCGTACTTCCATAGATGAGCGAATTTGCTCCGCAGGAATTGTTTCCAACCATACCGCCAATCATCGCACGATTGGAAGTGGATGTTTCTGGTGCAAAAAAGAGCTGTTCTTTGGCCACAATTCGGTTGAGTTCATCTCGAATAACGCCAGGTTCAACTACAGCCCATTTTTTAGAAGTGTTAATTTCGATAATTTTAGTCATGTATTTGGAAATATCGACGATCAGTCCGTTTCCCACTACTTGTCCTGCTAAAGAAGTTCCTGCAGCTCTAGGAATAAGCGGTATTTCATTTTGTGAGCAAAAATTCAGAATGGTTTTTAAATCCTGTTTGTCCTTTGGATAAACAACGCCCAGCGGTATTTCGCGATAAGCCGAAGCATCAGTGGCATACATATGCTTGTAAAGAGAATTGAAATAGAGTTCGCCTTTTATTTGTTCATCTAAATTTTGGAGTTGTGATTTCATGATTTCGCATTGTAAATAGAAGTGTAAAGGTATATTTTTTCGGTTAAAAAATGGACTTCTGCAAGTTTATGACGAAATTTTATTTAATTTCGCAAAAGGAAATAAATAAAACTAATAAAAAAAATAAACTATGAAAAGAACGTCGTTTTTTGTAATGTTGGGACTCAGTTTGACATTCATTCTGTCGAGTTGTGGCACCAAAAAAACAGAAGAAATTGTAGAAACAATCGATTCAACTATGATTAATAAAGTAAATGAATTTGCCTTGGTGCAATTGAAAGCGGACATTAGCCATTTGTCTGAAAAAGAGAAAGAGATGATTCCTATCTTGATGGAAATTGCGGACATAATGGATGAGTTATTTTGGATGCAAACCTATGGCAATAAAGAAGAATTAATGTCGAAAATTTCGGACGAGTGGGTTAAGAAATTTGCTGAAATCAATTATGGACCATGGGAGAGATTAAACAACAATGCTCCTTTTGTGGATGGATATGGTGAAAAACCAAAAGGATCTCAGTTTTATCCAGCCGACATGACCAAAGAGGAGTTTGAGGCTCTGGAAGATCCCAATAAATCAAGTCAATATACAATTGTTCGTCGCAAAGATGACAAAAGTTTAGAAGTTGTTTGGTACAGTGAAATATATAAAGCACAACTCGAAAAAGCCGCTTCTTTGCTTGAAAAAGCCGCTACTTTAGCAGAAGATGCTGGTTTGAAAAAATATTTAGAATTATCAGCCAAAGCTTTAATATCAAATAATTATTTTGAACGTGACATGGCATGGATGGACATGAGAGGTTCTAATATTGATTTTGTAGTTGGACCTATTGAAAACTACGAAGATGCTCTTTTTGGTTCAAAAGCCGCTTTTGAGTCCTTTATCTTATTGAAAGATTTAGATTGGAGTGCCAAACTTGAAAAATTCAATAAATTACTACCCAAACTTCAAGCGGGTCTTCCTTGTGATCCAAAATATAAAAAAGAAGTTCCTGCTGCTGAATCCGATATGGGCGTTTATCAAGCCATTTATTACAAAGGCGATTGCAATTCAGGAAGCAAAACCATTGCCATTAATCTACCCAACGATGAAAAAGTTCAATTGAAAAAAGGATCCAGAAAATTGCAATTGAAAAACTCAATGCAAGCAAAATTTGACAAAATGGTGATTCCAATCGCTGATGTTTTGATGGTTGAATCTCAACGTGCAAATATCAAATTTGATGCATTTTTCCAAAATACAATGTTTCACGAAGTAGGACACGGTATGGGAATTAAAAATACCATAACCAAAAAAGGAACCGTTAGAGAAGCATTGGGAGATACATACTCAGCCATCGAAGAGGACAAAGCCGATATTATGGGATTGTATTTGTCAAAAGTTTTGCACGATAACGGTGAATTAACCGAAGGTGTAGTAATGGATAATTATGTAACTTTTGTTGCTGGTTTATTCCGTTCAATTCGTTTTGGCACCGCCAGTGCACACGGAAAAGCAAATTTAGCACGCTACAATTTCTTAATGGAAAAGGGAGCAATTACCCGTAATGCTGAAGGAATGTATGCCGTAGATTTCGACAAAATGACTGCTGCTATGAATGAATTAATTGCCATTATAATGAAAATTCAGGGTGAAGGCGATTATGATGCTGCAAAAGCTCATTTGGCAAAATATCAAGTGTATACCGATGATTTGAATAAAGATTTGGAAAGAATTGCAAATGCAAATATTCCAAAGGATATTGTTTTTGAACAAGGCTTAGATGTTCTAGGTCTAAAATAGTAAAAATTTGTTTTAAAAGAACATTTTAATTCCAATTAAAAAAGGGATTGAGTCGCAAGACTCAATCCCTTTTTTTAATATCTAAAAAAAGTATTTTTCTTACCTCAAGTTTTTTATTGTTTTATTTCAATGTTTTAGTTGGATTCATACTGCCTGCTTTTTTACGTTTCGATTCATTTTGGGTGTAATTTTGCAGAAAAAAGAATATGAAACATAAAGTAGAAACAAATTGGATTGGGAATATGGCTTTTGAATCCCAATTAGGAGATCATAAAATAATGCTGGATGTAAATTCTGAAAAAGGAGTTGACGACAAAGGCCCTCGCCCAAAAGAGTTGCTATTATCAGCATTGGGAGGTTGCACTGCCATGGATGTAATTTCAATTTTGAAAAAAATGAGAGTGGAAGTAGATTACTTCAATGTAGCAATTGAAGCAGATTTGAGCGAAGAACATCCCAAAGTATATACCAAAATGCATCTTATTTATCAGTTTAAAGGCGATAATCTCAATGAACAAACGCTTAAAAAAGCAATCGATTTATCGCAAGATAAATATTGTGGAGTATCCGCCATGTTCCGAAAAGCAATGGAATTAACTTACGAAATTCAAATATTAAATTAATATCAAAAAACCAAAAACTATGTTATACACAAATCTAAAACACATCGAATCGGCTGAAGAGCATGCAAAAATACTAAGCGAAAATGAAAACGTAATGGTGATATGTGGTCGAATGGGACCCATGTGTATCCCCGTTTATGGCATTGCTGAAGAGCTGGAAAAAAAATATCCCCACGTGAAATTCTATGATATGGAATTTGATCATCCCGAAGCACACGTGATTCGGGAACTTCCCGAAGTGAGAGGTTTTATGGGAATCCCTTTTACCATTTATTATAAAAATGGAAAAGTAGTAAAAGCGACCAGCAGCATCCAAACGAAATCACAAATTACAACTATTCTCGACGAGCATTTTGCTACAAAATAAAAACCAAGCCTTATGAATACGAACTACGATACAATTATAATTGGAGGAGGTCCCGCCGGATTAACGGCGGGGATTTACCTCTCCCGTTCCAGAGTTAAAACTCTGATTTTGAATGAAGGAACCGTCGGTGGACAGATGATTTTGACACATGAAATTGCCAACTATTCTGGTGTAGAAAGCGTAAGTGGATACCAATTGGCAAATATCATGAAGAAACAAGCCATCTCTTTTGGTTGCGAAATTCAATCCAATATTTCTATTAAAAATATTAATTTTGAAGGAGATGAGAAATGTGTCATGCTTGAAGATGGCGAAAAGTTTACTTCAAAAAGCATTATCATCGCTACTGGTGGACGCTCTAGAACCTTGGGAGTGAAAGGTGAAGACAATTTTAAAGGACGTGGAATTTCCTATTGTGCAACTTGTGATGGCGATTTTTTTACAGATAAAGAAATTGTTGTTGTGGGAGGTGGAAATTCGGCGATTGAAGAAGCTGTTTCCTTAACGAAATATGCGTCTAAAGTGACCATTGTTCACCAATTTGACCACTTTCAAGCATTCGATCACGCTGTTTTGGAAGCGAAAAGAAATCCCAAAATTAATTTCATGATGGAATCCACCATTACTGCATTTAATGGCAGTGAGAATTTGGAAAGTGTTACCATCAAAGATTTAAAAACAAATGAAACTCAAGAGTTTAAAACCGATGGCGTTTTTGTTTTTATTGGATATATCCCAAATACTGATTTTTTAAAAGATAAAATAGAGTTGAATAAATGGGGTGAAATTGTTGTCAGCCCCGACATGGAAACGGATGTAAAGGGTGTTTATGCAGCAGGTGATGCCATTGCCAAGCGTTTTCGTCAGGTAACAGCCGCCGTGGGGGATGGAACTATTGCTGCTATGGCGGTGTCGAATTATATTCATGATTTAAAAACCAAACAAACAGCATAATGCAAATAACCTTGATAGTAATTGGTGTCATTGTAGGACTTATTGCGATTCTTTTCTTTGTTGCAAAACGCAAATTATCCAAAATTGAGCAAGTTCCCGACAGTCAAAAAATAATCACTTTGACCGATAAAAATTTTGCAAATCAAACCAAAAACAAATTGATTTTGGTCGACTTTTGGGCGCCATGGTGTGCTCCTTGCAGAATGATGGCGCCTGTCTTAAATGAACTTTCCAATGATTTGGATAAAGCTTTTGTTGGAAAGCTGGATGTGGAAAAAAATCAAGGCATTGCGGCAAAATACAATGTGCGTAGCATCCCTACTTTGATTATTTTTAAAAACGGGAAAGAGGTAGATCGTTTTGTGGGAGTAAAAAATAAAGATTTTCTTTTAAAGAGAATGCAAGCTTTTTTGTAAACTTTCATTAGTCTTTCGAGGAAAGTGTAAAGGATGCGAAGAGACGACAATATGTCAGCTTTTCGCATCCTTTTTGCCACTATTTTAGTTGGGATTTTCCTATTTAAAAATGAAGTTACGCAAATAGCTGAAGATTAATTTTTTCGTTTGTCTCTTTTTTATATATTTGTTTGATACAAAAAAATCAATTTAATGCAAAAGTATTATTTGGCTATAGATCAAGGGACTACAAGTTGCAGGGCAGTATTGTTTGATGAAAATTTTAATGTTATATTAAAAAAACAAAAAGAGTTTTGTCAAATTTTTCCTAATATAGGTTGGGTAGAACACGACCCTATGGAGATACTGAATACTCAAATTGAGCTTGTTCAGCAGTTGATAAAAGAGCTCGGTATTTCGTTGGAAGTGATTCAGAGTTTGGGAATTACAAATCAACGCGAAACCGTAGTTCTTTGGGATAAACAAAGTGGAAAACCTATTTATAATGCCATCGTTTGGCAAGATACGCGAACTGCTCAAAGATGTAATTTCCTAAAATCAACAAAATATGGCAAAACCATTCATCAAAAAACGGGTTTAATTGTAGATCCTTATTTTTCGGCATCCAAAATAGAATGGATTTTGCAAAATGTTACAAAAGCGAAGGAATTATTGGCCCAAGGCAGATTGCTTTTTGGAACGATTGATACTTGGTTGTGCTGGAATTTGACCGATGGAAAGGTTCATGCAACCGATGTAAGCAACGCTTCGAGAACCATGCTTTTTAATATTCATACTTTAGAATGGGATGATGATCTTTTGAATATTTTCAATATTCCGAAAGAAATTCTTCCAGAAATAAAAAACAATGTTGATGATTTTGGAAAAACAAATTTCAGAACTCTTTCGGGAGTAAAAATACCAATTTCGGCAATGGCTGGCGATCAGCAAGCTTCTTTATTTGGTCATGCATGCTTTGATAGCGGAAATTTAAAAAATACATATGGAACAGGTTGTTTTATAATGATGAATACAGGCAATGCGGTGGTTCATTCCGAAAATGGCTTGTTGAGCACCATTGCATGGAAAATAAACAATAAAACGACCTATGCTTTGGAGGGTTCTGTTTTTATTGCCGGAGCTGCAGTGCAGTGGTTGAGGGATAATATGGGATTGCTGAAAACAGCAGCTGAATCGGAACAAATTGCAAAATCGGTGGAAGATACTGCGGGAACTTATTTTGTTCCGGCTTTTGCTGGTTTAGGTGCGCCCTATTGGAACACAAATGCACAGGGAGCCTATATGGGCATTACTCGGGCTACTCGAAAAGAACATTTGGTTAGAGCAGTTTTAGAATCGATAGCGTTTCAAAATAAGGATGTTTTGGAAGTTATGATGACCGATTCAAATCAATTGGTAGAAGCTGTTTTTGTGGACGGGGGTGCTTCCAATAATGCTTTTTTAATGCAGTTTCAAGCCGATATTTTGGGAATGAATATTCAACGTTCTATCATTGACGAAATTACGGCCAAAGGAGTGGCAATGATGGCTTCTATGGCAACAGGAAATACATTGGACGATTTTATAAAAATGATTATTCACGATAAAATTTATACACCCAAAATGGACGATACAAAACGAAAGTTTTTGTATAAACAGTGGCTGAAAGCTGTGAAAACAATTGATTATCAGTCGTTTTTGTAAGGGGAAAGTTTTGATTGTATATTAATTGAAAAAGAGCTTGGAAAAAAACCAAGCTCTTTTTCATTAACAAAAGATATTTTAAAAACCAGTGGCTGATAAAAAAACGTCAAATTCGTTGCAAGTATAACGATGAAGTTGGCGTTTTCTTGTAAAGACGATTACATGTAGCTTTCGATAGGCTCACAAGTACAAACCAAATTCCGATCGCCGTATGCTTCGTCAATGCGGGTAACCGTAGGCCAATATTTATCGGCATGAGGTAGGGGATAAGCTGCTTTTTGGCGACTGTATGGTAAATTCCATTCATCAGCTGTTACCATAAGAGCTGTATGAGGTGCTTTTTTGAGAACATTCACTGCTTTATCTGCTTTTCCTTGTTCAATTTCACGAATCTCTTCCCGAATTGCAATTAAAGCATCGCAAAAGCGGTCGATTTCGCTGAGAGGTTCACTTTCGGTGGGTTCTACCATTAATGTTCCATGAACTGGGAAGGCTACTGTTGGTGCATGGAATCCATAATCCATCAAACGTTTGGCAATATCGCCCACTTGAACGCCAGTAGATAAACTAAATTCGTTGCAATCGATGATAAATTCGTGAGCACAATATCCTTTAGATCCAGTGTATAGTATTTTATAATCTTTTTCCAGACGTTTTATCATGTAGTTGGCATTTAGCATTGCCATTTTGGTAGATTCTGTAAGTCCTTCTCCGCCCATAAGTTTGATGTATCCATATGTAATAGCAGTTACCAGAGCGCTTCCAAAAGGAGCTCCAGAGACGGTATTTCCCTTTTTTCCACCGGTTTCCACCAATGGATGGTTGGGTAAAAATTCCACCAAGTGTTTTGCTACGCCAATTGGACCAACGCCAGGTCCTCCGCCACCATGAGGAATAGCAAAAGTTTTATGTAAATTTAAGTGACAAACATCGGCTTTCATAAATCCAGGGGAGGTTAATCCAACTTGAGCATTCATGTTGGCACCGTCCATGTAGACCTGTCCGCCGTAGTGGTGAATAGTATCAATGATTTCCAAAATGGCTTCTTCATAAACACCGTGTGTGGAAGGATATGTAATCATAATTCCCGAAAGAATCTCTTTGTTGGCTTCTGCTTTAGCTTTCAGGTCGGCAACATCAATATTTCCTTTTTCGTCGGATTTTACAATCACAATATCCATACCTGCCATTACAGCACTGGCTGGATTTGTTCCGTGAGCGGAAGAGGGAATAAGCATTAAATTGCGTTTTTCGTCGCCTCTGCTATGGTGATATGCGCGAATTACCATTAATCCTGCATATTCTCCAGATGCTCCCGAATTCGGTTGAAATGACATGGCTGCAAAACCAGTGATTTCGGAAAGATCTCTGTCCAGTTCCGAAAACATTCGAAGGTAGCCTTGTGCTTGATCTACGGGAACAAAAGGGTGAATAGCACCAAATTCGGGCCAGCTCAAATAAAATAGTTCGGCGGCAGCATTTAGTTTCATGGTGCAACTTCCCAGTGGAATCATGGCTCTGTTTAAAGCTAAGTCTTTGATTTCAAGGCTTTTGATATATCTCATCATCTCTGTTTCTGAATGATAAGTATTAAAAACAGGATGCGTTAAAAATTCAGACTTGCGATTAAGTTTTGCAGGAATGCTTTGTAGAGTACCACAATAAGCAGGATCACAAATATATGTATCGTATGATTTTCCGTGGGCTTTGGCTAAAATTTGCAAAATGACGTTAATGTCATTCAAAGAAGTTGTTTCGTCTATGCTAATGCCAATGTGTTGAGCATCTATGTAGCGGAAGTTCATTTTGTGTTCCAAAGCAGCTTTACAAATGGTTTCGATGGAAACTCCTTCGGGCAGTTTGATTAGTAAAGTATCAAAAAAATTAGTGTTAAGTTGTTGATAACCAATTTTTTTGAGTTCATCATTCAGAACACAGGTTAAAATATTAATGTGGCGAGCAATTTGTTTGATGCCTTCTTGTCCGTGATATACTGCATACATTCCAGCCATAGTGGCTAAAAGAGCTTGAGCTGTACAAATGTTTGAAGTTGCTTTTTCGCGTTTAATATGTTGTTCGCGAGTTTGTAGAGCCATTCTTAAAGCACGATCTCCGTTGGCATCAATAGAAACACCAATAATACGTCCGGGCAAACTGCGTTTGAATTTTTCACTCACTGCCAAATAAGCTGCGTGAGGACCGCCATAACCCATCGGAATGCCAAATCGTTGAGTAGTGCCAAAAACAGCATCCGCTCCCCATTCGCCAGGAGGAGTTAGTAAAGCTAAGCTCAATAAATCTGCTGCAACGCCAACTAAAATATTTTGTTCGTGAGCTTTTTCTACAAAAGCTTGATAGTCATTAATTTGCCCAAATTCGTTTGGATATTGAACAATCATACCAAAATAAGTATTGTCGAATTTGAAATTAGATGCATTTCCAAATACCAAATTAATGCCCAAGGGATTGGCTCTTGTTTTAAGAACTTCAATGGTTTGTGGAAAAACATCTTCAGAAACAAAGAAGTTTGTACACTTGCTTTTTATTTGATCGCGTGTTCTGGTATTAAAAAACATGACCATTGTTTCTGCAGCTGCTGTAGATTCATCAAGCAACGAAGCGTTGGCTATGGGCAGAGCTGTTAAGTCGGAAACCATGGTTTGAAAGTTTAAAAGGGCTTCCAAACGTCCTTGAGAAATTTCTGCTTGATATGGAGTATAAGAAGTATACCAACCTGGGTTTTCAAGAATGTTTCGTAAGATAACCCCGGGCGTTATGGTATTGTAATACCCCAATCCAATATATGATTTATATATTTTATTTTCGGATCCTATTTCTTTGATAAGATTCAAATATTCCCATTCGTTTAACCCTTTTCCAATGCTTAGCTTTCCTGGAAGGCGAATATCGGCAGGAACAATTTTATCAACCAATTCGTTGATGTCTTTTAAGCCAAGTGTTTTAAGCATTTGACTGGTCTGCTCTGGTCTTGGTCCAATGTGGCGAGCAGTAAAGTTGTTTGTTATCATGATGTAATTTTTTGATTTCAAATTTCGTTGAGCAAACTTACAAAAAAGATTATTATTAAAGCTAATTTTGACATTTTTTCAGATTATATTGAATTGCCTTGTATCAATTAATTTATGGTACAATCTCCGGATCTATTTGTATGTTTTTGTATTATTTGAGACTATTTTATGGGTAAGTTCTGTTAAGCTCATCTATTCTTAGATTTTGTTTAATAATGGCACTTAAAGGATAATTAATTTATTATCTATAATAGGTAAAACATAAAATAAAAAAGCGAGAGGCTTCCAGTTGGAAATCTCTCGCTTTTTTTATTTTGTAGAGTTTTTATTAACCTAAATTAATGTCTTCAACGGCTTTAATTTCTGGAATTGCTTTTAACATGGCTTGTTCTACGCCACTTTTTAAAGTAATGCGGCTGTGTGGGCATGAGCCACAAGCTCCTTGCAATTCAACTTTTACTACTTTATCTTCGGTCACTTCTACAAATCTAATATTTCCACCATCGGCTTCTAAGTATGGACGTATTTGGTCGATGACACTTATTACTTGTTCTTCTAAACTTTTCTCCATTTTTATTTTCTTTTATATTTATACTAATTGTAATTGAGAGTGCAAAAATACTACTTTTTTTTAAAAGAGTACAACTTGGCTCTGGTTTGTATGAAAAAGAGGATGACTGCGTTAATATTTGCTTAATGAAATTAAAAACGAGCAAGTATTCCATAAAAAAATGAAGTAGACAATTAGAAAAAATGCAAATTTTGGCAATTTTATCCTTTAGGAGGAGTATAGGGGTGAAAAACATTAGAAATGTATCGGACAATAGTGAATCATTTTATATTATTGGATTTTTGAAAGGAGAATCTTTTCGGTGTATTTTAATTGCTTTAATCCCAAAAGCAATTCCAATAATCAGCACCACAAAAGCAAAAATAGCAAATCCGGCCCATAATTGCTGTATTAAAAAGAAATCGTAAAGTCCGTGAATTGCAATGGCCAAAAGTAAACCCGTGCTTAGTAGTTTACGAGAACCCTGGCTCGAAAATTTAGCAAGTCCTACGTAATATCCCATCACAACACCGCACACTGCATGCATGGGAACGGCTGTAAACATTCGCAACAGTCCTAATCCAACTCCTCCATTCAATACATAAAATATGTTCTCAACCGCAGCAAAACCCATGGAAATTGCGAGCCCGTAAACAATGCCGTCGAGCGGTTCGTTAAAATCGGGACGAATGTATGGCACCGTCCGCAAAAAGAAAAACTTACACCCCTCTTCTGCAAATCCAACCACCCAAACTGCATAAATAAAGATTAGAAAAATATTTTCGTGCTGATCCATAAAACCAAATATTAATTCAAAAATTATTGCGGGTATCAATGCAACTATTCCCAGCATTACGGACGTTAAGAGTAATCTAATTGGCTCTCTATCATATTTGTCAATAAAATAAACAGCCATCAAAATCGCCAAAGCAGGAGCCACAGAAAGTGCAAGTAAGAAAAAAGTCATTTTTTTTTTTTTTGAGTAGCAAAAATATGAAAATTTTAATTGTTTATGAAAAAACGTTGCAAAGCCTAATTTTTTTTTCCATTAAGCACTTCTTTTTGCTGTTTTTATGAATATGCAAGCGGATTGGCTATATTTTTCTGAAAATATTTTATATTTGTTTTGATTGCAATTTATTTTTCGTATTTTTGCAGTCTGAAATTCAATTTCGAGGTCCCATAGCTCAGATGGTTAGAGCATCTGACTCATAATCAGGGGGTCATAGGTTCAATTCCTATTGGGACCACTTAAAAACCAAAGAGTTATAACAAAACGTTGTAACTCTTTTTTTTTATTTGCAACAAATGTGCATATAAAATCCCTCGTTTTAATAAATTTTCTGGTTTTTAGATTCAAAAATAAATTTTGATTAGAGCGGTATTACACACTCGTCAAAATGTTTACTTCAAATTTAGCATGGTTTTCATATTTATTCGATATGAATTTGTCGAACAATTATGATTTTTCTATGCGTCTAATTTTGCTTTTGTTTGTTATTATCTTTTTCGGTAAAATTAATCCACCATTTTTCTGCGGGGAAAGATGGGGTTCCAAGTATTACGGGTTCTCCAATTTTGGGTGTTGTAACGCATAAATTTAACTCTTTGGCTTTACGCAATAAACGCTCTATGGGCTCTGTCCAGTGATGAAATGCCAAAGAAAAACCACCCCATATAGGTAAAACTAATTTGCTTTTCAAGTCAATGGAAGCTTGAGCCGTTTCTTCGGGCATCATATGCATGTGTTTCCAATTTGTATTGTACTGACCACACTCCATTAAAGCGATATCAAAGGGTCCCAGTTTTTCTCCAATTTCTTTAAAATGAGCATCATATCCGCCATCTCCACTAAAAAACAACTTCTCATTTTTTCCTTCAATTGCCCAGGAGCACCACAAACTTGTTTGTCTATCAAAAATACTTCTGCCCGAAAAATGTCTGGCTGGCGTACACGTCAGT
Source organism: Bacteroidales bacterium (assembly GCA_028684405.1). GTDB lineage: Bacteria > Bacteroidota > Bacteroidia > Bacteroidales > WCHB1-69 > JAQUGA01. Next base: position 20,795 of record JAQUGA010000010.1, read on the forward strand.
TTAATGTTTTCATATTCAATGTTTTCCCACCAATTCAGCTCAATTATGCGATTCTTATCAACTCCCCATTTAACCAAATGATTTGCCAAACCCAGAGGTGTTATGAATTGTCCAACCTTGTTTTTTAGTTTTAGGATTGATTCATAGTCCAGATGGTCGTAATGGTCGTGAGACAAAACAACAATATCAATAAAGGGCAGTTTTTCTGAGGAAATGGGCAATTCATTCGAAAACCGGCTGGTTCCCAAAAGGGAAATGGGCGATGGTTTTTCACTTAACATGGGGTCTAAAAGAATCTTTTTCCCATCTATGATAAGTAAAAAAGTAGAATGTCCAAACCATACAACATGTGTTACACTGCGACTATAGTTTTCAATATCAATCGAATCTATTTTTTCGATGAGAATATTTTTTGTTGGTTTTGTATTCGGGGATTTCTTTTTCAATTCCTTAAATAGTTTCCGATAATTCATTTTCATGGAACCTGATTTCAGATTTACGAATTTGCCATTATGAAAGTTCTCCAATGTAGCATATTCTTTTTTTTGTGCCTTGCTCAGACCTTTTCCAAACCGGGGATTTAGATTTATAAACAGAATCGCAACAACAACTATAATTCCTAGGATTCCAACGATGATAATTCCAACCATTTCAAATATTTTTCTCATTCATACGCGTATTATCTGTTTCTGTTTTTATTTATCATGACTTCCGAAAATTGTTTTTTTCTTCTTCCTATATTCTGGTTATTTCTTTAAAATCTTACGCTAATCAAGCCATGCAAATGAGATCTCGTTCTGCCTTCACTCGGCACTTCTTATTCAGAAGTCACGAAATTAATAAATTTCATAGATATACCAATGCTGAATTTGAAATTACATTTTTCAAACTAAAATTTTGTTCGGCTATTTAGGGGACTAAAACACTGAGCCTAATTCAGTTTTGTTTTTGATTTATCGATATCCAAAATTAACGAGTATCTCCAAAAATATTCTCTGAATTCATAAGTAAATCAATGTATTGACCTCTTTTATAAACCAACGAATCATTATTGAGTTTGTTCTTTGAAAGCTTCCCTCTAAACTCATCTAAACTCTTGTAGTTTTTGGCTTCCATCCAATCCAATAGTTCGTTCTTGATTTTTGTTATATGTTTTAAATCATTTTTATAAAATGTACTTACACCCTGCACGCATGTTGCCCCTGATAAAATCAGTTTAATTACATCTGCACCCGTAAAAACGCCATGGCTAGCACAAACGTCAGCTTTAATATTTCCGAATAGTAATCCAGAATACCTTAAAGATTTCTTGTAGTCACCTTCATTGCTATAATTAAATGATTTAATATGTTTTTCATTCGCTACATCTATGTCGGGTTGGAAAAATGAATTAAAAAGAACAAATGCATCAGCGCCAATTTGGTCGAGCTTGCTAATAAAATTCAAGATATTTGAATAGTTAGGACTTAATTTTACGCTAATAGGAATAGTACTGTCTTTTCTTATTGCATTCACTATTCTTATCTGCTCATCCTCAATTTCTTTTGCGTCCATACTGAAATCAGAAGGCGATTGATAAAAATTTAATTCTATCCCGTCGACTCCAGTTTCGCTTATCAGTTTCGCATATTTGATCCAGGTTTCATAGTTAACCGCATTTAAACTTGCAATTACAGGAATCGATAAACTTTCCTTGGCATTTCTAAGATTTATAAGATGTTTTTCAGGCCCTGCATGTTTCAAACTCGGGTGAATTGTTAGCATCTCAGCATTAATATTGTTAAATTCGGTTAGCTTCTCATCTAGCTGCAATCGCTCTAGTTGTATCTGTTCTTCGAATAAAGATTTGTAAATAATAGCTGCTGCACCATGTTCTTCGGCTTTCTTAAGCTTATCTAAATCATTTGACATGTTAGAAGCTCCAATAATTATGGGGTTATCTAATTCGATTCCCATATACTTTGTTTTAAGATTTTTCATTGTCGTATTTATTAATTTGTTTTGGTTTTTTTTAATGCATTTTACTTCATCCATGATAAAAAAATAATCGGCTAATATCTCTGTAGTTATGTTGAATGTTTTTGCCATATATTGCTATAAATTGCCAGAATTCAGTATTTAAGCTGATAATCTACAACGTTTAGCACTAAGACATGTGAATATTAGTGTGGATTACAATAATAGTAATACTAGTTGACAGTTTAACAGCTTTTTTAGGATAAAGTTCAATTATGCTAAAATTATTTACAAGCAAGTTGTTTGTAAATTTACTACCATTGTTAAATTTACAATTGAATTTAATAAAACAATATGCTTCTGATCATTGTTGTTCTAAAAAAATGATATAAACCATTTTATTATGAAAGGTTTTCCATTATATATTCTCTGATTTTATCCGCATGTTCTTCTTTTAGCGTATAAACAACAACTTCTATGCTATATCCATCCTTTACTTTCTGAATTTCATTTGTAGTGAGTTGTTCAGACGGAGCCACCAATGGTGCTTTTAACAAAGTCTTTTTCAGGTCAGGAACAATGTTTGTTACATCCATAGTTTCGGGAAATTCTAATATGATGGATTGTTTGTAAAGATTGATATTTCCACCTGTTTTTGATAATATTTTAGATCTAAATTTGTTATACGGAATGGTTTTAATATTACCTTGTTTTGTTTTTACATCAATGCAAAAATGACCTGCTTTAATAATCACACTTTTCATGTTTTCGAGCTCGATAGTAGAATTCTCGCCTATTTTTCGTTGCATTTTTAAAAAAACTCCAAATAATAAATCTTTAAGTAAAAAAAATATTGAAATAACAAGCAGTACTGATACTGCTCCAAATATGATTAAACTTGTATAATTTATGGGTGCCGAAAATAAATCAAAAATACCATAGAACAAAATCCACCCATTAATTTGCTTTCCCAGACGAGTTTTCTGCATGTTCGGAAAAAGCGCTATTTTTACATTATGAAAACGATAAAAAACAGCATAGGAGTAGAGACTATTATTTTTGCAGAAACTTTTGAAAGCGAAGCACTTGCTCAAGTGAAACGACTGATTGAATTTGAGGCATACCAAAATTCAAAAATTAGAATTATGCCCGATGCCCACGCTGGCAAAGGTTGTACGATAGGAACCACCATGACCATTGACGATAAAGTGACACCCAATTTGGTTGGGGTCGACATTGGATGTGGTATGCTCACGATTAAATTGAAAAATAACGAAATTGATTTCAAAAAACTCGATGCCGTTGTTAAGTCTAAAATACCCAGTGGTTTCAATGTCCATCAGAAAGCTCAAAAAGAGTTTGATTTTTCAAATTTACGTTGCCAAAACCATGTAGATGTTGATAGAGCTAAGCTTTCTATTGGCTCTTTGGGAGGTGGTAATCATTTTATTGAACTTGGAAAGTACGATAAAACCGGAGATTTGTATTTGATAATTCATTCAGGCAGCCGAAAGTTGGGTGGCGATGTTTGTACTTATTATCAAGATAAAGCGGTGCAATTATCTGGAGCTCATATTAAGCCAAAAGATCTTGTTAAACAGTTGAAAGCGCAAGGAAGAGAAAACGAGATTGATTTTCAAATTTTGAAACTGAAATCCGCCACTTCTTATCGAGATTTAGCTTATTTAACCGGCGAAAATTTTTCGGATTATATGAATGACATGGCCATTGTTCAGAAGTTTGCAGGATTAAATCGAGAAACCATGGCCGATATTATATTGAAAGAAATGGATTTACAGGAAACAGAGCGTTTTGAAACCATTCATAATTACATCGATTTTAATCGGATGATTTTGCGAAAAGGAGCTGTTTCGGCAGAAAAAGGAGAAATGCTTTTGATTCCGATGAACATGCGTGACGGATCGCTGCTTTGCATAGGAAAAGGAAATGAAAATTGGAATTTTTCGGCACCTCATGGTGCAGGTCGATTAATGAGTCGCAGCAAAGCATTTCGGAAGCTAAATATGAATGATTTTAAAGAGTCAATGAAAGGAATTTACAGCAGCTCTGTGCTCACTAAAACCTTAGATGAGGCACCTCAGGCCTATAAATCAATGAAAGAAATCCGCTTGGCTATTGCCGATACTGTGGATGTTTTGGGAGTGATCAAACCGCTGTATAATTTTAAAGCACATTAATGACACAAAAAAAGGCAATATTAATATTGCCTTTTTTGAAGAAAAGTCTTTATTCTAGTGGTCGTGATTATGGTCATGACCTTCTTCGCCGTGACTACACGCTTTATTGATTTTTTTATTGGGATCTGAAAATTCGGTTAGATAACCGATTTTTTCAATGGCTTCTACCAAACCCTCTTTTGTAATTACTGCTGTTTTGTGTTTGATGCTTAATACTTTTGTTTCTAAGTCGGCATTTACATCCACAACACCATCCACTTCGGCCAAACGTGTTTCTAATAATTTTTTTCCGTTCGCACAATGGAAAAATACTTTTACTTTTAGAACTGGATCTTTATCAGTGGTTGCTTGTGCATAAACATTGGAGCCTGCAAAAAAGAAAACCAATGTGATAATCATAATTAATGGAACGATTTTTTTCATGTTTAAAGTTTTATTTGTGGTTTTTAGACTACAAAGATATATAAAAATAGTTTTATTTAGTTTAATAACGCTTAGATAAAAATCTATTTTGTAAATTTGTCGATATTTAAAACGTTTTTGTCGATGGCGACCTTGCGTTATACATTCAAAATTAGAATCAAAAATGAGTGATAAAATCAAGCATGAGTGCGGAATAGCACATATCAGACTGTTAAAACCCTTGGAGTATTATTCTGCAAAGTACGGTTCTGCCTTTTGGGGTGTTAATAAGCTTTATTTATTAATGGAAAAGCAACATAATCGTGGTCAGGATGGAGCTGGAGTTGCCGGTATTAAGCTGGATCCCGAGCCAGGAACTCGTTTTATTAGTCGCGTTCGTTCAAATTCGAATACTCCTATAAAAGATTGTTTTAGTGATATTTACGGTAATATTGCAAAGATGACGGGCGATAACGAAGGCAGGATAGCCGATGTTCAGTGGTTGAAAAAAAACACTGATTTTGCTTGCGAATTATTGCTTGGGCACCTAAGATATGGAACCTTTGGGAAGAATGAAATTTCGAATCTGCATCCCTTTATTCGGAACAATAATTGGATTACTCGAAATTTGGTAGTTGCCGGAAACTTTAATATGACCAATGTGGATGAATTGTTAGAAACACTCATCGAAATTGGTCAACATCCCATAGAAACTTCCGATACGGTTACTATTCTTGAAAAAATCGGAAACTTTGTAGATGAAGAGGTTGAAAGTCTTTATTTTAAATACAAGGAACTTGGTATTTCCAAAAAAGAAGCAACCGAATTAATAGCGAGTGATATGAATGTCCAATATATTTTGCAGCGATCGGCCAAATATTGGGACGGTGGATATGTGATTTGTGGTATGTTAGGACATGGTGATTCATTTGTTATGCGAGATCCAAATGGCATTCGCCCAGCATTTTATTATCAAGATGATGAGGTGGTTGTGGTAGCTTCGGAACGAGCTGCAATACAAACTGCTTTTAACATCACAGAAAAAGAGATTAAAGATGTGATCCCCGGACATGCTTTGATTATTCGTAAAAACGGTGAAGTAAGCATGAAAGAAATTATTCCTCAAAAAGAGCTGAAACAATGTTCTTTCGAGCGTATCTATTTTTCCAGAGGAACCGATCTTGATATTTATAAAGAACGGAAAAAACTGGGTGCTTCACTCACAAAATCTATTTTGGAATCAGTTTCGTACGATTTTAAAAACACCGTTTTTTCATATATTCCAAATACAGCCATTGTCGCTTTTTATGGAATGTTTGATGAGTTAAGACATTTTTGCAACGATATTAAACGCGATAAAATTCTGGAAGCAGCGGACAGATTGACTCCCGAATCTTTGGACGAGATATTATCTCTTATGCCCCGCATTGACCAAGTAGCCGTAAAAGATGCAAAACTTCGAACTTTTATTACGCAAGATAGCCAGAGAGACGATTTAGTGGCACACGTTTATGACATAACCTACGGAACTGTTGAAAAAGATGTTGATAATTTGGTTGTATTAGACGATTCAATTGTTCGAGGTACAACCCTGAAAAAGAGTATTATACGTATGTTGTCACGACTGTCGCCCAAGAAAATTGTGATTGCTTCATCGGCTCCGCAAATTCGATATCCCGATTGTTATGGAATCGATATGGCTAAAATGAGTGAATTTATCGCTTTTCAAGCGGTTATTCATTTACTGAAAGAGACTAAGCAAACCAGCATTATCAACGATGTTTATAAAAAATGCAAAGCCCAAGAAAAGCTTCCAAAAGAAGAAGTGGTAAATTATGTTCGCGAAATTTATAAACCTTTTACAACACAACAAATTTCGGATAAAATTGCGGAATTGGTTACTCCAAGGGATTGTAAGATCCCAATAGAAGTCATTTTTAACACCATTGAAGATTTACATTTATCTTGCCCAAATAATACCGGGGATTGGTATTTTACAGGATACTACCCCACTCCAGGCGGAAACAAAGTAGTCAATAAATCTTTTATCAATTATATTGAAGGGAAAAACACAAGAGCTTACTAGTCATCTTTTTATAGAGTGTTTGTTTTCTTGAAAAGCTAAATTAGTGTTTGATAATTTAGCTTTTTCATTGCAATTTTTTTACCGAACTTTCGTGATTAAAGATAAAAGGTTTTTTCCATAATGTTTTTTGTATTCTCTAATCATTGCATTTTGAGAGTCGAATCCAGTTTTTTTCACCAATTCAGGTAAGGAAATGTTTTGACTTTTTAAAATAATTTTTTGAACTTCTGCACAGCGGATTTTGTTAACATAATGTGAAAAATCGCAACCATATACATTTTTCAAAGCATTTGAAAGTTTCAAGCGATCTATCTTTAGAATAATGCAAACATCCCAAATTTTCAAGTCTGGATCCAAATGTAACATATTTAGTTCAAAAGCCTCTTTGAGCTTGCAAATGATTTCATTATCAGATAGGTGCTCTTCCTGGTTTTTGCTATTGGTATCCATTTTTTTGTCAAACATAATTTCCAAAGCTACTTGCTTTTGCTTCAGTCCAGTGTATCCGATCATAAAAAGCAAAATTGAAAAAAGCAGGGAGGGGAAAATCAAAATGTTAAAATTATATACAAATATTTCTTTGCCAATAGTGTTGACAAAAAAGCTGGAAAAAGAAGTTAAAGCGAAAAAGACGATTAAGATTTTTACCCATAACAAAGCTTTTTCATCCACATTTGAGTAGTATTCACGAATTTGTTTTGAATGAAGACGTAAGACTCTAATGCTCATTAGTAAGTAAAACAATACCTGAAGTGAAAACACAATTCGGGATGAATAGTATGTGATATATCTGAATTTTATTATAGACGCTGTGGATTCTCCAGGAAAAGAATGTATTGAATAAGCAAAATAATCCAGTCGCTCTTGTTGGTTCATTA
>JAQUGA010000133.1 GCA_028684405.1 Bacteroidales bacterium
TCTTTTGGAGGCGCACAGAAAACTACTCTTTTTGCACCATTTTTTATATGTGGCTGAACTGCTTCCTGTGTGAGAAATTTTCCAGTAGATTCTACCAAATAATCGATACCATCCCATCTAACATTTTCGGGATTTCTATCGGCAGTAATACGGATTGTATTGCCATTTATTACAAGATTTCCGTCTTTTATCTCTACATTCGCATCGAGACGACCATGAACTGTGTCATAGCGCAATAAATATGACATGTATTCTACATCCATAGTACCATTGATGGCAACAACCTGAACATTTTTGTGTAGGAGTGATGCTCTTAAAACCAAGCGACCAATTCTCCCAAATCCATTAATTCCAATTTTAATTACACTCATAATATTATATTTTATATGATTTTATACTTAAATCTTTTGTACAAAGATAAAACAAAAAAGGCAAAAACCATATACATACAAGGCATAATTTTTATAAAAAAATGAAAAACAAGTTTAATCCTCTAGGTTAATATTTTTGGCAGAAGTGAATATGATAAATATTTATAAACGCAAATTCCATCATGGAAATATGGCATTAAACAAAACCTGTAAGCTTTTTGTAAGATTTTATGTCAATTATAATGCAACAAATAATATATAATTGTTAGAGATTTATACTACCTTTAAACTCAAATTATTATTCTACTTTAAAAAAGCTCAAAACTCGTAAGATTTAGATTTTATGCTAAACAAAAAATCATGAAAACAAAACGCATATTTCTCTTATATTTATTTTCATGCTTAAGTATTGCGGGTTATTCACAATTAATTTTAACCACGTCCGCCGAAACGAATATGGTATGCAATGGAGTTGGATGTAATTATTCGGGACCCACAATTTTAATTAATGAAGTAATGTTGTCGCCGAGTCCCAATGACGGATCTATGTATGGAACTGGACCTGGCTTTCAAGTTGGCACAAATGAGGGAGAGTGGATTGAATTATACAATCCAGATGAGTGTAAGTCCATTGATATTTCGGGATATTTTTTAGGAAATAACGCCAAGGACAACAGTACCGATTATGGTGGAGGATTTCTTTTACCTCAGGGAACAATTGTGCCCGCTCGTGGATTTTGCATTGTAAGAGGACCTTTGGCTCCGTCAGTTCCTTCAAACTTATTGGTACAGAATGGAGGCAGAACCGTGGAAGTTGTGGTGGGACCTCCGAACGTTTGTCTAGGCGGTGGGCAACGATTGTGGTTCCCTAACTCAGGGGGGTGGTTTGCTTTTTACAATAATAACGGCGTTGTTCAAGACGCTATTTATTGGGCAAATCAAACAAATTTCTGTCAAACTTGTCCTCCATGCAATCCTGGAGGTGGAACCTTCACAGGCACATTACCCGCTTTTAATCAAATTCCGACTTCAAATATAACCTATATTTCCAGTTCTGGACCAACTTCAAATCGTACTTTTCGCAGAATGCCAGATGGCGGTCCTTGGGCTGTGAATATTGCTGCCACAGGCACATATGGAAATTGCAATGCAAGCTGTATTCCCGAACCCATAATTACCTGCGTTGGAACTGCAAGCGTTGCGGTTAGCGGGGGAAATCCACCCTACACGTACGCATGGAATGACGGAATGGTGCAAACTACACAAACTGCAACTGGTCTTTGTGCCGGACAATATACTGTTACTGTTACCGATCAAAACGGAATAACAGCAACGGCTACAGCTACTGTTGTCAATCATGTTCCAGATGTGAATATTGGAAATCCCGATCCAGTATGTTTGGGAACTGAACCCATCGACTGGCCAGATGTTTTCCCTCCTAGTGGAGATTTTACAGGAAATGGCATGTCGGGAAGCTCTTTTAACCCAACCGCCGCGGGCTTGGGTGTTCACGCCATAACCTATACGTATACCGATGAAAATGAGTGTTCAAAAACGGTTCATTCAACTATTTCCGTTATAAACATTAGCGGCTCCGCAAGCGTAACACAAGATGTTTTATGTCATGGAGAAAATACTGGAACAGCTAGTGCAATAGGCACAGAAGGAACAGAACCCTATAATTACCAATGGAGTACAAATCCCCAGCAAAACAGCCCGAATGCCACCAATTTAAGTGCAGGTTCTTATACCGTAACCATTTCCGATAGTCATGGATGCTCAACCACTGCAAGTGTAATCATAAATCAATCACCAGCTTTGGGTTTAAACTTAATTTCATTAAATGAAAGCTGTTTTGATTATTGCAACGGAACCATAGCAGCAGAAGTTAGTGGCGGAATTCCACCCTATTCTTACGAATGGACAGGAATCACATCAAGTTTGTCTTCTGTTTTTGATTTATGTGCAGGAAATTATTCTGTTTTAATTCGCGATTCGGCAAATTGTCAAAAGAGTGCTTCGGCAAACATTGCAACAAATACTTTTATAAATGCCGATTTTTCTTACTCTCCAGATTTGAGAATTGCTCCCGCAATTATAAATTTTATTTCTACGGGTTATGGAGCTCAAGATTATTCATGGACTTTTGGAGATGGCAACTTTGGAGTAGGCAATCCTTCTTCCAATACTTATTTGACATCCGGAATATACCAAACTACTTTGTTGGTGAATTCGGGAGTCCCAGATTTTTGCACCGATTCGATAAAAAAAATCATTATCGTAAGAGATCCCTCTAAAGTCAAAATACCGAATGTTTATACTCCGAATGGAGATGGTGAAAATGATTTCTTTTTTGCTCTCTCCGAAGGATTGGAATCAGAGACAATGAAAATTTTCAACAGATGGGGACGCTTGGTCTTCGAATGGAATAATGTGGGAGCCAAATGGGATGGTAAAGATTTCAATGGATCAGAATCAGCAGAAGGTGTGTATTATTATGTTTTCAGAGGTATCGGATTTGATCAAGCTACATATGAAGAAAATGGAACTGTCACGTTGATTCGATAATTATTTTGTGGTGTGATAAAAAAAAGAGATATTTGCATGGCAAAATAAAAGCTTCTCATGTTCAATTTCACAAATCAAGCTCTCATTATTAAATTTCTCAAATTTGGAATCGTAGGCTTTTCCGGACTTTTAGTAGATTTTGGAATTACTTATTTGTGCAAGGAGAAAATAAAATTAGAGAAATTTACTTCCAATGCCATTGGCTTTTGTACAGCAGCCGCAACAAACTATATCTTTAATAGAATCTGGACTTTTCAAAGTTCCAATCCGAAAATATTTCTGGAATTTAGCGAATTCTTTCTCATATCGCTTATCGGACTGGCAATCAACACTCTAATCCTCTGGCTTTTAACAAGCAAATACAAGCTTAATTTCTATTTCTCAAAATTGCTAGCCATTGGAGTTGTTACTATTTGGAATTTTGGAGCGAATCTGTTAATTACATTTAGGTAGTATCCTCAAATCAATTTTTTTGTCTCTTTTTTTGGAGCATTGCTATCTCGGGCATTTCGGCTACGCCCAATGTCCAAAACCACCATGTTCAACTCGTAACGAAAAAACGAATTTCAACGATCTAGATTAAATTAAAACAAATCCAAGAATATTCTTGGATTTGTTTTAATTCTTCTCAGAAAACTTTGTGTTTGATAAGAAATCGTCAAATTCGAGGCATTCGTAACGCCGAATTTAGAAAGTTTACTATAGTAAATGGCCTAAATTCGGTGTAAGAATAACGATGAAGTTGGCGTTTTCTTACGAACACAGTTTAGTATCTGTAGTGTTCTGGTTTATACGGCCCATCCACAGGAACCCCAATATAATCGGCTTGTTCTTTTGATAAACGAGTTAATTTAACGCCAATTTTTTCTAAATGCAAACGAGCCACCTCTTCGTCTAATTTTTTCGGCAAACGATATACATCAACAGGATAATCGTTTTTGTATAAATCAATTTGTGCCAAAGTTTGGTTTGTAAATGAGTTACTCATTACAAAAGAAGGATGTCCGGTTGCACAACCTAGGTTTACCAATCGACCTTCAGCCAAAATAAAAATAGAATGTCCTTCAGGGAAAATATATTCATCCACTTGTGGTTTTATATTTCTTTTTTTGATTCCTGAATAGTCATCTAATTTATCAACCTGAATTTCATTATCAAAATGACCAATGTTACAAACAATTGCTTGGTCTTTCATTTTCGACATGTGTTCAACCGTCAAAACATCTTTGTTTCCAGTGGTTGTAACATAAATATTACCTTCTGGCAAAGCATCTTCGGTAGTGGTCACTTCAAAACCTTCCATGGCGGCTTGCAACGCACAAATGGGGTCAATTTCGGTAACCAAAACACGAGCACCGTATGAACGCATTGAGTGAGCACATCCTTTACCAACATCGCCATAACCCAAAACTACAACTACTTTTCCAGCAATCATAACATCGGTAGCACGTTTAATTCCATCTGCTAAAGATTCGCGGCAGCCGTAAAGGTTATCGAATTTCGATTTGGTAACCGAATCGTTCACATTAATTGCAGGAACCAGCAATTCGCCACGTTCCATCATTTGATACAAACGATGTACGCCCGTTGTTGTCTCTTCCGAAACACCTTTTAATTCGGCAACCGTACGATGCCAGCGTTGAGGATCTTCGGCTAAAATTTCTTTTAAGGTTTTTAAAATAACAGCCTCTTCTCTTGAAGAAGGAGTAATATCTAAAGAAGTTGGATCTTTTTCGGCTTTATATCCCATGTGAACCAAAAGAGTAGCGTCGCCGCCATCATCAACAATGGTATTTGGACCTTTTCCACCGGGGAAAGAAAGGGCTTGATTTGTACACCACCAATATTCCTCTAAGGTTTCGCCTTTCCAAGCAAAAACAGGAACTCCGGAAGCTGCAATAGCAGCCGCAGCATGATCTTGCGTTGAATAAATATTGCAACTCGCCCAGCGTACATCTGCACCCAAAGCCACTAAAGTTTCGATCAATACAGCCGTTTGAATGGTCATATGCAAAGAACCAGTAATGCGTTTTCCTTTTAAAGGTTGTTCTTTCCCGAATTTTTCACGTAATGATACCAAACCTGGCATCTCTTTTTCCGCTATTTCAATCTCTTTGCGTCCCCAATCAGCAAGTGAAATGTCCGCAATTTTATAATCTGTCATGTTCTCTAATTTTATTAATTTCAAAGATTTTGGCAAAAATACGAAAAATAATAATGCTACGTGCTAAGTATGTAGATTCTCAACTATATAATATATAAACAAATAATAAACATGAAAACATTTAAAATCAAGTTTATAATCCATACATCCACCGAGAAATCGACTTGCTTTTTTCTTTATAAAAAACCATCACAAGGAAGTGACTCATTGGAAAACATTGTATATTTGAAGAGTGAAATTCCCAAAGTGGTAATTTTGAAGAGAGGGAGGAAGATTATAACAAAAAATGAAAGCATTAAAAATAAACATTTTGCGATAAAATTGACGAACTTTTTCTGGTTCAAAGACCTGCCATTACAAAACATTTGACTTGAATTATTGCTCCTGAACGCCTCTACAAAAAGCCTGTACCATATAATTGATGAGTTTTCCAATAAGCACATTTTCCTCTCCATCGCTTCTTTTATAAACGGCTTCGGAGATGTGTAAATAGCAAACATTGGGCTCTTTTCCGCAGTTGTAAAGATAGTTGAGGCATTCGTCTGACGTAATCCCAACCGAACTCCAGGCACTGCTGAGTAAGTTTTCAAGACTGTCCACATCCAACTCCACGCCGAATCTGCCGGTTTTTACAAAATCAATAGCACGGCGCTTGGCTTGTTCCCAGCTCTCTTTTCTTCGCAAAAAGATATCCTCAAAAAAGATGGGAAGGAAGTCCGGATTTTCGATAAGTTCATCCAGAATCGTCTCATTATTATATGCTTGGTGCAGACCCAAAAGTGCGTACTTTTTTAAATAACCAGCATCATAAGCATACCTGAATCCATTTCCGCTATGCCTTCCTTCGGCGGGACGAAAATCAGCATGTGCATCTAAATTTATAGTGTTGGCCGACTCATTGCACGCTAAATAAAAACCTTTTAAAATTGGAAAAACATTATTGTGTCCGCCCCCAATAACAATTGGGATTTTTCCTGCTTCCACAATTTTTCGAATTACTGGAAACACCATTTCATCGAGTTTTTCAGTTAATTCTCGTAGAGTTTCAATATCGGCATTCTGGCTCTCTTCCATTAAACCACCCGTGCGAATTTTTCCCAACAATAGAAACTGATCTCCATTAAAAGCACGGGAATTATGAATATTTACAAGGCTTTTTATAAACGAACGAAATGCAGATGCAGCACCAGCGATTCCATGATTTCCGCGAATGCCAATATCTTCGGCTATTCCCAAAATTACAAATTTTCCTTTAAAGTCACTTAGGTCACAATTTGTGGAAACTTGCATGGTTTGACCAAACTTTTCCTCCCCCTCGCGATAGTTAATTAATGACGTAATATATCCTTTTTTGTAAAATTGAATGAGTGAATCCATAGCTGAAATTTTAAATTTTATAAAAACAAAGATAATACTTTCTTTTTGACCACTTTTTTTGAATCGTCGGGTTTTGCTAAACAGATCAATGGATAATCAAAAAAAACATCATAAGAAAATGTTATGTTGAGCGGGTTCGGTCGTTGAGTGGGCTATGGCTGTTCGTGGAGCGTTTGGACGCAGTCTATTCCGAGAATCGGGGCTTAACGCCCCGAACAAATTTACCAACACACTATTTAGAATAATTTCGCTCTCCAAAAATAGCACTCCCAATTCTCACCATTGTACTTCCCTCTTCTATGGCTATTTGACAATCATTGGTCATGCCCATTGAGATTTCT
>JAQUGA010000134.1 GCA_028684405.1 Bacteroidales bacterium
ACTATTGACGCCATGGTCGTCATTTTCGGAACCCCTGGTCTGGTTCCCCTTTGGGACGTGTATAAAGTTTTAGACGAGAAGATGAAAACGAGTAAAAAACCTATTTTCCCTGTACTGCCTTCTACTTTAACAGCCCAGGACGAAGTGGCTGATTTTCTATCCAAAGGACGTATTAACTTCCCTGACGAAGTGGCTTTGGGCAATGCATTATCACGCATTTACCACACTCCAAAACCGATGTCTGAAAAAACATGCCATCACGAAATAGACACTGCTCTTGTTAGAGCCATTATTGATTCTTGCGAAAATGGATATATCGACCCAGACCAAACTATTGGCTTGCTTGATGCGGCTGGAATTCCCCGTGCGGGCCAAGCCACGGTTCACACTCTGGAGACAGCCATTGAGGCCGCCAAAAAAATTGGTTTTCCATTGGTTATGAAAGTGGTGGGACCGGTTCATAAATCAGACGTTGGTGGGGTAGTTTTGAATGTAAACAGCGAAGAAAAAGTAGCATTTGAATTTGAACGAATGATGAAAATTCCGGAAACCTATGCCGTTTTGATGCAAGCCATGTTATCTGGAACAGAACTCTTTGTTGGAGCAACTCGCGAGGATAAATTCGGACACATGATTATGTGCGGTTTAGGAGGCATTTTTATTGAAGTATTGAAAGATGTTAAAGCCGCTTTGGTTCCCGTTTCAAAAAAGGAAGCCATGTATATGATTGAAAATCTGAAAGGATACAAAATCCTAGAAGGTGTTCGCGGACAAGAAGGAGTAAACATTGATTTGTTTGCCGATGTGGTGGTTCGCTTATCTACTCTTTTGCAAGCAGCACCAGAAATTATAGAAATGGACATTAATCCACTTCTTGGAAAAGCCGACAAAGTAGTTGCTGTAGACGCTCGAATAAGGATTGAAAAGTAAAATAATCGCTAATTACACAAACTGTCGTATACATTTATATACGGCAGTTTTTTTTATCGACTTTTTGTTTAATTTTGCAAGTTCTATTCAATAAAAATGATTAAAAGTATTTTACGATATACCGCGTTTTCTCTCCGAACTTTAACCAATAAAAAAGTCAGAATGGTTTTAGCTTACGAATGGAAAAGGTATACTATTGGCTATCGAACATTTGTCAATGCCAAAGATCAAAAACCAAACATAAATGATCACGTTACAGCACTTTACATTGCTGTTGAATGGCTATTAAGAAGTCAATATTATATGATTGACTACGGATTTGGGTCCTACCGTTTGGGCAAAAACTGGACCACCTCCTATCCCGAAACTACTGGATACATTATTGAAACGCTAATAAAATACAGCCATTTAAAAAGAGAAAATGAAATTAGAAATTGCTGTTTACGCGCAGCAGACTGGCTTTTAAGCATTCAAAAACCAAGTGGTGGTTGGCAAGGCGAAACCATGGAAGACAATAAAGATGAAGTTGTTTTCAATACAGGTCAGATCATTCGAGGATTGCTTTCTGTTTACTGCGAAACGGAAGAAGAAAAATATTTGGATGCTGCCATCAAAGCGGGCGACTGGCTTGTGGAAATTCAGGAACCCGAAGGGATGTGGATTAAAAATGCTTTTATGGGCGTTGCAAGAGTTTATGACAGCTATGTAGACGTTCCTTTGATTCATTTATCTGGGTTTACAAAAGACGATAAATATAAAAATGCAGCCATCAAAAATTTAAACTGGATTGTTGATCATAAACAAGAAAAAAATGGATGGTTTAACGATTGCGACAACACCATAAAACACAACGACAAACCAATTTTACACACCATTTGCTACACCATTGATGGCCTAATTGAAGCAGGGAATCTACTAAACGAACCCAGATACATTCAAGCCGGCAAAAAGGCAGCCGATGCTTTGTTGAGCAACTATAATCAACACTCTGTTTTAAAAGGAAGATTCGACAAAAACTGGGAAGGCTATGAATTTCCAATACTTACGGGATATGCTCAATTGGCAGTAGTTTGGATGAAACTTCACCATTTATATCCCGAAAATGGCTATTTTAAAGCAGCTCAATCAATTAACAATCAATTGGTTTGGCTTCAATTTGACGATGCTCGTTTTGGCAACATCAACGGAGGAATTGCAGGCACGTTTCCTTTTTGGGGAAAATACGAACCTTTTTCTTTTCCAAATTGGGCTTCAAAGTACCTTGTAGATAGCATTATGATGGAACTTCAAATTCTTAAACATACGCTTTAAAATGAAAAGCGATTTAAGCATTTTTGATTTAGTAAAAAAGCTTCCTATCAACAGTGAAGACACTCTATTTGTGTCTTCCGATTTATTCAAATTAGCGGTGGCGTGTCATCGACAAAACATAGAATTTTCGGCAAATATATTTCTGGATGCTCTGCTTGCTCTTGTCCCCAATGGCACTTTGGTTATTCCGGCGTACACCGATAATCTCAAATCTGGCGATCGTTTCGACATTCTACACTCCAAGCCTAACACGGGAGCTCTTTCTGAGGCAACTTTCAAACGTTCGGAGTTCATTCGCACAAGTGACCCTTTTCACTCTTTTTTTGTGGCAGGAACACAAAAAGAAAACTTTGCTCAGCTTCGTAATCAATCAACTTTTGGATCCGATTCAGGCTTTGCTTTACTGCACAAGCTCAACGCCAAAGCCTTGTTCATAGATGTATCGTTGCAAAATAGCTTTACTTTTGTTCATTATTGCGAAGAAAAACTAAAAGTAAAATATCGCAAATTAAAAGCCCATAAAATACATTATATTTCAAATACAGGGCAAGAAAACAGCATTACTCATCAGTTTTTTACCCGAAAAAAAGGCTACCTTAATAATCTTCATCCTCTTGAGGAGCAATTGACAAAAAACAATATCCTCAAATCCCATCTATTGCTAAACAGCACCCTGAAAATTGCA
Source organism: Bacteroidales bacterium (assembly GCA_028684405.1). Taxonomy (GTDB): domain Bacteria; phylum Bacteroidota; class Bacteroidia; order Bacteroidales; family WCHB1-69; genus JAQUGA01. The sequence goes on from JAQUGA010000134.1 coordinate 2,927, forward strand.
AATTACGATGAATTATATAATTTTATTTCTGAAGATATTATCTTAAACAAAGCTAAAAACCTACACAGATTTAGCTTTTATGAATATTTCAGACGAACGGCTAAGCAAATATTAGGCCGTAAATAATAATTTCAAACAATTTAGTTTTATATCTGTTAGTAATACAAATGACAAATGAAAAATAATAAACTTATGAAATCTGACATTCAATTGGCAAAAGAAGCAAGCATGCTTCATATTAATGAAATTGCAAAATTGCTTAAAATCGATATAGAAGACTTAGAACTATACGGTAAGTACAAAGCAAAAATCCCGCTTAAATACATTGATGAAAATAAAATCAAAAAATCAAAACTGATTTTAGTAACAGCCATTACACCCACTCCAGCAGGAGAAGGCAAAACAACAACATCCATCGCACTTGCCGAAGCGCTTAATAAAATTGGAAAACAAGCTACGGTTGTACTTCGTGAACCCTCATTAGGTCCTGTTTTTGGTATAAAAGGAGGAGCTGCTGGTGGAGGGATGTCTCAAGTTCTTCCGATGGAAGATATCAACCTACACTTTACTGGTGATTTGGCTGCCATCGAAAAAGCACATAATCTTCTTGCGGCCTTAATTGACAACAATCTACAAAACAAAAAAAACAATCTAAATATTGACCCTAGAACCATCGTTTGGAAACGTGTTATTGACATGAACGATCGTTCTTTAAGAAACATTACGATTGGATTGGGCGGACTTTCGGATGGCATTCCACGTCAAAGTGGTTTCGACATTACAGCAGCCTCAGAAATAATGGCTATTATCTGTTTGGCAACCAGTATTGAAGATTTGAAAACAAAACTGGGAAATATTTTCATTGGATACACCTTTGACAAAAAACCTGTTTTTGCTCGAGATTTGAAAGCTCAAGGAGCCATGGCTACACTCTTAAAAGAAGCCATAAAGCCCAACTTGGTTCAAACCATGGAAAACACTCCAGCCATCATTCATGGCGGACCGTTTGCTAACATTGCACAGGGAACCAACTCTCTTATTGCTACCAAACTAGCTCTTTCTGTTTCGGAATATGTAGTAACAGAAGCTGGTTTTGCCTCCGAATTAGGCGCCGAGAAATTTCTAAATATCAAAGCTCAGTACGGCAATCTTTCTCCTAACACGGCAGTTATTGTAGCTACTGTTAGAGCGATAAAATATCACGGCGGTGTGAAAGTAAAAGATTTAAATGAAGCCGATATTGGAGCCATCATTAAAGGCTTACCAAATTTAGACAAACATATTGAAAACATGCGTCACTTCAACCTTAATCCTGTGGTTGCCATCAACCGCTTTACCAGCGATACGGATGAAGAATTGGCTGCCATTAAAAAACATTGTCAAGATCAGGGCGTAAGAGTTGCTATCACCGATGGTTGGGCAAAAGGTGGTGACGGTGCCACTGAACTTGCAGAAATGGTTGTTGCTGAAGCTATAAAATGCCACAAATGTTTTCAGCCATTATACGAATTTAACAGTCCCATAAAAGAAAAAATCAAAACCATTGCTCGAAAAATGTATGGAGCTGCGGATGTTGAATTTTCCATTGCTGCCAAAAAAACCATACAAAATATTGAGGATTTAGGCTTGGCAAATCTTCCAATTTGCATTGCTAAAACTCAAAAATCACTTTCGGATAATCCACTTTTATTTGGTCGTCCTCAGGGATTTATCGTAAGCATCAGGGAAGTTGAACTTGCTGCAGGTGCTGGTTTTATTATCCCCATTGCCGGAGACATTATGAGAATGCCTGGATTGCCATCGGTACCTTCCTCTGAACATATTGACATCGACAATGATTCAAATATCACTGGATTAGCATAAAAACGCTCTGTTTTTTACATGCAATAAAACCCCAAAGGAATAAATTTCTTTGGGGTTTTATTTTTGAGGTTCCTCAATTAAATCCCGAATCGCAACCGATGCAGCAAAACATCCAAACATAGCAGGCATGTACGAAATTGTTCCCACTGTTGTCAACTTATTTTGTTCCTGCACTTCATTTATTACAACGCATTCTTTGGGCACAATTTCGGGCGAAAAAATAGTCTTAAATCCGGTTCGAACGCCTAATTTTTGCAAACGTTTTCGCATAAAAAGCGCCAATTTGCATTGATATGTATCTGCAATATCGGCAACTCGAATTAATGATGGATCTAATTTTCCACCTGCACCCATAGAACTTACAACTTTGAGATTGTTTTGCAAAGCATGATAAATCAAAAAAACTTTAGGCGACAGCGTATCAATCGCATCCAAAACATAATCATACGAAGCATCTTCGATAATTTTTTTCAGCTCTTCGTCTTTGCAATATTTTTGGATGGCATTGAGTTTAATGTCAGGATTGATATCAAGAAGACGTTCTTTTATTAGTTGGGCTTTCGGTTTACCAACAGTGCTCATCAAAGCTGGCAATTGTCTGTTGCGATTGGAAACAGAAATAGTATCGCCATCAAACATCGTAATTTGCCCAACTCCAGCTCGGCAAAGCATCTCGGCTGCATACGCCCCAACTCCTCCCAAACCAGCAACCAGAACATGAGCAGAACGAAGTCGCTGCATCTTTTCTTCTCCCAACATTAATATTGTCCGGGAATCCCAAAGCTCTTCCGACATTATTTAAAACAGGTTTGAAAATTATCAGCAATTTTTTGCTTTAGCTGCTCTACCGTCATTTTTTTAAGTGAGGCTGCTTTTTCGTAAATTTCCTCTATCGAATAGGAACTTTCGTCTGTTTCCAAAAAAATCTGTTTGGTTGGAACCAACGGAAAAGCTTCAAAAGCTTTCGATTGTTCATTCATGAGAGCTTCGCCAAACGATAAGTAAAAACCGGCTTTAATCAGCTGATCGGCCGTTTTTTTATTGGCATTAAATCCATGAATAATCCATGGCATTTTGTAGGAACCACTTTTATGAATAAATAAAAGATCCGAATGAGCCTTTACGCTATGAATAATAACAGGTTTTTTAAAATGCTCTGAAACAGTCAATTGGGCTTTGAAAAACTTTTCCTGCAATTCATATGGTGTTTCAATAGCTCTATCGATACCAATTTCACCAATGGCTTTTACATTGGGATGAGTAACCATCTCCATGAGCGAAGTTAATACGGTTTCAATTTTATTTTCTTTGATATGCCACGGGTGCATTCCTATGCTAAAAAAACCTTCGGAAGGAAGATCTCCATTTATGGAATGACTATAGATTTGGGATATCGAAGGCTTCGTTTGCAATGAATGCGTGTGAATGTTGATAAATTCTTCTGACGAAAACATTTTTATTTGTTATAATAATTTGTGCAAATATAGAAAATTGTTTTACAATCGAAAACACTTCTATCTTTTTTGCATAAAAAAGCTCGAAAAATAGTGTGTGGAAGTAAGACACAGTACTTTTATATTCTATCTAAAAGGCTTTGTATTGTACTTAAGAGGTCTAAAAATCATTGTTCAAGATTGTCAAAATTTAAGCAGCATTAATCACCCATAAAGTCCAACAAGAGTACACACAAGGAGTCCAATTGTAAGCCCCACCATCAGCAAAAACTGAAAATAAGACAAGCCTATAAGCCAGAGCATACAGATTTTTACGTCTGATTTGATAGCCAAAAAAGAAGTTACAATATTGAGCACAATCATGAGTATGACAAAAATCTTGAGAAAAATCAAAAAGTGTTTTTGAAGATGAATCAACGACTCGTTTTCTCCAATAGAAAAATAGAAATTTACCATGTCTTGCATAAAATACAGAACTACAATCCAGATGAGTACTGAAAGGAGATTCCAAATAAATCCGAATATTTTCCAGTTCATGGCTAAAAACTATTTT
>JAQUGA010000135.1 GCA_028684405.1 Bacteroidales bacterium
TTGTATTTTCGCAAAATAAATATTGTACACCCGAAATTTATGAAAAGGCACACAATATATCCCATTATAGCATATATTGTACACCTTTCGGTAATGGAAGGTGCACATATAAACGAGTTAGCTGCAAGCTTAAGACAGACACTACAATCTAGAAAACAATGAATATGTTCAAACGGAAGACCTTAAAAGAAGTGAAAGCAGAAATGGAAGAAGCTAAAGGAAAAAGTAAAGTAGAGATTAATGAAAGACCAAGGATTTGTTGTATTGATATCGATGAGGAGGTAGTGAACTATCTACGTGAATCAGGCTTTAATTTATATTCTGGGACTCTTGGAAAAAAAGTAAAAGTTCCTAACAAAGGACGACATGATAATCACCAACTACTTTTAAATTATGATTTTCCTGCAAATATTCATGAGTATGACATTTTTTTAATTGATTTGAAGAATGGTAAAACTATTGATTATAAACCAGAAGACCATTTCAGAGAAAATCATACAGGGAAAAGTGCAATTTCTCTATTATCAAGTTACCCTGAGACTATTTTTGACCCGAGACCATTAAGCAGTGTAATTCTAGAAAGACAATTAAGCCAAATAGGCACTCGCCCCCATATGATAGTTACTTTTACAACGGAATCATATGAAATAGAATATGAAACAATATTAATATCCGAGGGGTCTGCTAGAAGAAATGGTTCTGAAAAGCATCACATTTATTCTTATGCTGGATACGTTCCGTTATCCGAACCAAAATATGGAAAGGAGATGTTTGTTGAGGATGTGCGCCAAGATTTAAAGATTATGTTGGAGAAGAGCTTGAAAGACTCAACTTACAGTCAGACGTTCCATCATCCAACAACTTGGTCAAACGAGTCAAGAATTTCAGACCCGAAATATAAACCACTTGTTAAAAATTCAAGCAATGACATTGTATCATTTATTGAAAAACGGGAAGAATTGTTCTTATTTTATTTTCCTCAGATTAGTGACAAGAAAGAATTTCTATATGATTTTTTAACAAAACTGGCACCTGATTTAATACCTGAGTTATTTCCATTTTCAACAACATTTAGTTGGAAGCAAAATCAAGATTATTGGCTTCCAAATCACAATGAACTACTAAATGATAAAGAATTAATAGATAAAGAATATAAAGCGAAAATTAGCTCAAAAGAAAAAGAGATTGAATCTAACTTGAAAAAATACTCTTTCCTACATGATATTTTATCCGAATCAGGAGATGAATTAGTAAAAGCATTAGAAAAATATCTAAAATGGTTGGGATTTGAAAATGTTATTAATGTGGATGAGCAAAATACTGAAAATACTGTTTTAGAAGAAGATATCCAGATTGAACTAGAGAATGGGTTATTGATTATAGAATGTAAGGGTATAGGAGGGACATCGACAGATTCAGATTGTAGTCAAATATCTAAAATCAAACACAGAAGATGCAAAGAAAGAAATAGCTTTGATGTTTATGCTTTATACATTGTAAATCACCAAAGGTATCTTCCTCCGCTAAATCGTAAAAATCCACCATTTACGGAAAATCAAATACAAGATGCAGTTAATGACGAAAGAGGGCTTCTTACAACTTGGCAACTTTTTAATCTCTATGAGGAAATTGAAAACGGACTGATTGACAAAAATAGAGCTCGTCAAGAATTATTACAATATGGTTATGTGGAAGTAAAACCCGATGTTCAAGAAATAATAGATGAGCCAAAGGAATTCTTTAAGGACGGTCAAGTTTGCATCGTTAATATAAAGAATATAGAACTTAAGCTTGGTGAAGAAATTTTAATTGAAAAGAATGGGAAATTCATATCTGCAACAATTGAAGGCATTCAACTTGACGGAAAACCTGTAAGTACGGTTTCTTCTGGTGAAGTTGGATTACAATTAAATAAGTCAATTAAAAAGAAATCAATACTATGGAAAAAAGCCAGCAGCTAACATGCGGTATCAAACATTGGGGTTTAAGTGGTTATCCGAGCGTTCTGCCCCGCATCAAGCTCAGTGTAACTCGACAGGGAAGTAGCCCGCAATCCCCAACGATTTCATACCGCAAAACGTTAGCCACAAGGCTGTCCCGTCCTAATGAAACTTCATAGATATGGAAAAAGAATATTTCCTGTTAGAGGATAAAATAAAAGAAATAAAATCTAAATTTTTAATCAAAAATGGTTGGTTGAAAATTTATGAAAATGATTCAAAAACTCTTGATGATACTTCTGGATTATATTGTTGCTTAGTTTCAAATGATAAGATTGATAAATACAATGTAGATTACAGATGGCCACTTTCAATGGGTAGCGAAGGCAAGCCATCGGTTTATGGAGACAATACTTATAAAAGTTATGATGAGGAAGGATTAGAACCATTTTTATTCTATAAAAGTTTTTCATTTCACGATAAATCAGAAAAATATATAGATGTTGCAGAAGAATTTGTGCTTTATTTTCGACTGTATGAAAATGGAAATGATAAGCAAAATCGTACCTTTTATTACGTTAGTGACTATGGAGAATTAGACGAGGTTTTAATTATTGAACCTGATTTGATTAAAGTAAAAATCAAATATCTCAAAGAGTATATCACAATGAGGGACATGAACTTGGTGGTATGCTACGATTTTATGAGGTTACTTAAAAATATACCATCTGAATGGCAAATAAAATTTAAGGACGATTTAATCAAGGGAAACGATTACATCTATAGTCATCTAATAAGAGATGTAACAGGAAAAACACAAAGTTGGATTATGGGAAAAGTATTTATCCAGCCCAATGAAATAAAGAAAACCCATTTTGATTTTGGAGAATCAAAAAACGAAAGTTTTATTATTGCTATTGACGATGAAGGAGAATTTGTATATGAAGATTGTGGAAAAACAGATGGCAATCATTTTAAAGTTACTTACTTTAAGAAAGAGGTGTTAAATAAGTACTATAACGAACCTGACATTTATAAGGTTGATGGATTCAATGTTAAATCGAAGTTCTTTTCTGTCAAAATTGACAATAATGTAGATGATTATATTCCTGTATTTCTTACAGATTTGAGAATGCTTCCTGAGAAAGAACAATTGCATTGGAAACAATATAATATTCCTCCCAAAGAAGGTATGAATATTAGCCGAACCTATTACAGAACAATGATTGAAGGTAATTGGGCAGAAGAACCTGAAACTGTCGATTTGTTTTTCAAATCAAAGTACAAGAGTTTCTGTAAGAAATGGGAAAAGAAATTTGGCTGGCAGTTATATAAACCATTATCCACTCAAGATGAATATTTGTTTACCTCTTTGCATAAAATAACGACAAATAATGTAAAAGCTTTTTGTGAACAAACTCTGTCGATTGTAAAATTGACAATTGATAGGTTAAATGAAAAAGAGTTAGCGAAAGATTTAGAGTTGGATTCTAAAATTAAAGGAATTGGAAAATTTGAGAAGTTCTTAGAATCGAAAGGTTTAAAAATCCCTGATATGTTTGAGTTTTTAAGGAATCTACAAAATTTGAGGTCAGGTTTGATTGTTCATACATTCAGTGATTCAAATAAAGATTGCAAAAAAGCCATTGATTTTTTCGGCATTGGAAATGAAAACTATATTAAAGTCATGGAGGATATTTTTGTAAAATCTATTTTTACAATTAATACCTTAGAGAAATATTTTAAACTTGATGAATAAAGCCCAGTGGCTAACAACGGGTCATAAAACATGCCGGTTTTAGTGGGTTTTCGAACGTTTCGTCCCGCATCAAGTTTTGTATCGTGGGATACAGACGCAGCTCCGCAATCCGGCACATTTCATACCCGCGACCGTTACAGGGCATTTAAAAAAAGACACTACATAACATGAATGATTCTTTTAAAAATTCGATTGACAAATACATTCGATTCTGTAAAAACGAAAACTGGATTGAAGAAGAAGCCTATAAATTTGAATATGCAAATTATGTAAATTGTAATGTTGATTGGGATACGAATTCCGATATAGAGATACTTAAAATTCTTCAACAATCTCAAAAACTTAAATATACTACAGGCGTAAGAGGAATTCAATTTATCCAAAAAAGTGGCAGAGTTGAATTAAATGATTTTGTTTCCTTAAATGACATTAAATTATTTCGTGAATTTAGAATTAAAGATTTTGAGCAAATTGACTGGACAGAAAGAACTATGAGTTTTACAGCTCTTTCAGCATGGTTAGCTTCTTTGTTCCCTGAAAAATTCTATCCTATTCCTATGAAAGGTTTTGACCAGACTATTAAATACTTATTTAACTATGAAAAAGAGAAATTCCCAAAAGTTGGACATGAATATTTATTAGAATGCCAATCGTTTATGCAAGAAACATGGAATAATCTGGCTCAATACCCATTTGAAGATTTGTGTTTAACTGAATGGAACAAATTTTACAGCGACAACCCAGAATTTAATATTCCCATTAAAACAGAACTGTCATTATTAGATAAAGTTTGGTTGGTGCAAGACTTTCATTTGTTCGTTCACAGACAAATTCTTGATTTATACAAACCTAAGAATAAGACGATTCAAGTTGCAGTAGAGACAGAACCAACTGTAATAGAGGGCAATTCAGTTTTAGCTCAACATATGAGATATGAAAGGAATAACGCATTTATTCAAAGAATTAAGAAACAAGCGATAGCTGAAAATAAAATGTTGAATTGTCAAATTTGCGGATTTTCGTTTTTTGAAAAATATGGAGAAATAGGAGAAGGATTTATTGAAGCACATCATAAAAATCCATTATCAGAAAGGAATGAAAAAACTAAGACTAAACGAGAAGATATTGCACTCGTTTGTAGTAACTGTCATAGAATGTTACATCGTGGTGACCCGACATTTGGAATTGAAGAAATAAAACAAAGAATAAATAAAAACGCCCTGTAACAAAGTGTATATGCCATAAGGGTTTCAGAGGGTATTCAGGCGGTGTAGCCCGCTCAAGCGTACCTAACAGCGGACAAGGAAGTAGCCCGCACTCCCTTACGGCACATACACTCAACCGTTGTGTGGCATTTGAACAAAAAACAGTATGAAAATAACATTACCAACTAAAAAAGGAAACCCGAATACTAATCCTGAAATTGAATTTGAGCAAATGGTGGTAGTTGGTGCAAACGGGTCTGGAAAAACAAGATTTGGCTCAAATATCGAAGAAAAGTATTCTCAACAAACACATAGAATTTCTGCTCAAAAATCTCTATCAATGCCAAGCTTTGTAACCACCAAGTCTAAGGAAATTGCAACGAGCGAATTCTTGTATGGAGGATGGATGGATAGGAACCCTAATTATTACAAAACACAAGGGTGGAAAGATAGTCGTTGGGGAGGAAAATTAAATACCTATCTACTTAATGATTACGAGAAGCTAATGGTTCTTCTTCACACAGAAGAGTTTGAGGAATCTCTTGCATATAAAGAACAAGGAGGCAGCAAACCAATTACAAAACTAGATGTAATACAAAGAATATGGGAAACAGTATTGCCTCATAGAAAACTGAAGAAAAAAGCAGGTGTAATTGAAACTTATCCTACCGAAGACGAAACTGATGGCTACAATGGTTCTGAAATGAGCGATGGTGAAAGGGTAATCTTCTACCTAATAGGTGAAGTAGTATGTGTTCCAGAAAATTCAATAATTATAATCGATGAGCCGGAAATGCACATACATAAATCTTTAGTAAAAGCATTATTTGACTTAATTGAAAATGAAAGACCTGATTGCTCTTTTATCTATTTAACGCACGATATTGATTTTGCATTTACTCGCCAAAACGCAGTTAAAATTTGGGCAAAAGGTTACAAAAAAAATGTTTGGGATTATGAAATATTAGACAATGAAACACCAATTCCTGAACAATTATATTTAGAAGTTTTAGGAAGTAGAAAACCTGTTCTTTTCATTGAAGGAGATAATAGTAGTATTGATTACGAATTATATGAGCAAGTTTATTTTGACAGAACCCTTAAACCGTTAGGGAGTTGCGATAAAGTAATACAAACTGTAAAGTCTTTCAATGAGCAAAATGATTTCCACCATATTGAATCCAATGGAATTATTGATAGAGATAGACGCAACCAAGATGATGTAATTAGATTAAACTCAAAAAACATTTGGGTATTAGATGTTGCAGAAGCTGAAAATTTACTTTTACTCGAAGAAAACGTAAAGGCAGTAGCTACTCATATGGGGAAAAACCCAACTGAAGTTTTTGAAGAAGTAAAACAGAATCTTATTAATTTTTTCAGTTCTCAATTAGAAAGTCAAATATTAATTCATTTTCAAGAAGCACTAAGGCGTGAATTAAATAATGCCTCAAATTTTACAAATCAGAACATTACAGATGTTATTAGTGAGGTGGATTCACTCGTTAATGATATTGACAAACAAAATATCTATGATTCTATAAAAACAGAATTTGAAGAAATCTTATCTAATGCCGATTATTCAGGTATTCTGAGAGTTTTTAACTTAAAAAACGCCTTGATACCAAATTCGAATGTGTGTGCTTTGACCGATATTAATAATAAAGAATCGTACAGAAGTATGATAATAACACTATTGAAAAAAAACAATGAAATTAGTCAAAGAATGGCTGAATCAATTGACCAAAAAATAATTAAAAACGCCACATAACAATGGCTATAAACAATTGGGGCGAAAGTGATAAAACCAAAGTATAAACATAAACAAAGGTCAGTTATAAACCGAAAAGTTAGGGCATAAAACCCCCAACTGTTCATAGCCG
>JAQUGA010000136.1 GCA_028684405.1 Bacteroidales bacterium
CCACACACTGCCAATATCATCGCTTGCTGGTTTTCCCCAATTAGCAAAAACTAAAATCGCAACCAGAATAAAAAAATGAGTAGCGGTTTGCCAAAGGGGCCTTTTTTCGGGGATCGATTTAAACTCTTTTTGTTCTTTTGCTTTCACACGCTCCTCTTTCCGATAGATAAAAACCATGCTCAAACCGATTAAAATACTAAAAATAATTGCTCCAATGGTTCGTGCCATGCCCAATTCCCAGCCAAGAATTCGAGCCGTTAGGATAATGGCTAAAATATTAATGGCAGGTCCCGAATACAAAAACGTTACGGCAGGTCCCAATCCTGCTCCTCGTTTATGAATGCTCGAAAAAAGAGGCAAAATAGTACACGAACAAACTGCCAGCACGCTTCCTGAAATGGATGCAATAGAATATGCCAGCCATTTTTTGGCGTTGGCTCCAAAATATTTTAAAACCGCTGCCTGACTTATAAAAATAGATATGGTTCCTGCAATGAAAAATGCGGGCAACAAACACAAAATTACATGCTCTTGTGCGTACCAACGAGCCAAATCCAAACTTGCATCAATGGCTTGACGAAATTCAAGATTCTCGAGAGGCATAAAAAATACAAAAAGAAAAATCGTAGAAATCCATCCTAAAATTTTAAATTCTTTTTTCCAATCCATAATACATTTTTTTAGTTACGTAGATTAAAAGAAGAAAATGAGTACATAATAAATTCCAATTACAATAAATAAAATGGAGACAATACGCCTAAACCATTTTTCGAAAACTTTTATTTTATTGTATAAAGTCCCAACGCTTCCAAGCGTGAATGCTATAAGCCAAGCAAAAATAATAACGGGAAGTGCGGTGGCAAGAGCAAAGATAATTGGCAAAAACAAACCATAAGGACTGGCTATTGTTAAGGGAATTAATCCTCCAAAATACAAAACACCACTATATGGACAAAATGCTAAGGCAAATACTACACCCAAGAGAAAACTACTCCAGTATGATTGTCCTTTTTGTTTGCTTATTTTTTCGGAAAAATTAAATCCTGGAAATTTAATTTTGACAATATCCAACATAAATAACCCTATCATAATTAAAATAGGTCCCAACAATTTTTCGCCCCAAGCTTGAAAAAGTTTTTGTATTTGAAATTGACTTGCTCCAAAATATAAAATTACACCGATGGTTGTATATGAAAAAACACGCCCCAAAGTGTAAAAAACACCACTCAAAAAAACACGTTTTTTGTTCTCCAAATTCTTACTAATAAAACCAATAGCAGTAATATTAGTAGCCAGCGGACAAGGACTAATGGCTGTCATTAATCCAAGTGCTAGGGCAATTAAAATACCATATTCGGAATGGTTGGCTAAATCTTGTAAAAAATTCATTTATTATGTTTTAAAGACCGCTCTTTACCAATTGAATAATTTTTTTTTCGATAAGTTCGGGATTTGATTTAGCATTTTGAAAAGCGAAGCTTGTAATATCTTCCACTTTTCCTTGAATGTCCAATATTAGGGACGAGCCAGCAATTTCATATTTTTCGGCAATGGCTTCATTCTCTTGTAGATCAATATTTATTTCTAAAAACTGAATTTTTTCATTATCAGAAAAGTTTTCAAAATAAGTTTTTTCTGCAACTTCTCCTACAGCGATACAAGTGGGACAACGTCTATCGCCATGAAAATAGATGAGCGATATTTCCGACATCTCTTGCGACAATTCAGTACTATTTTCAAGATTTGCATCCACTTCTTTAGGTTGACATGACACCAAAGAAAATGCAACTAAAAAAACAAAAACAGAATAATAAAGTTTCATAAGATTAGATTTTTTTGTTTATAAAATCTTTGATTTCATTAACTGAAAGCATTCTCCCCGAAGCCATTACTTCATCGTCAATAACGAGTCCAGGAGTGCGTAAAATTCCATACTCCATGATGTCCATAATATCATCAACTTTAGTAATGTTTGCATCGATATTCATTTCTGCAACAGTTTTACGAACAGCTTCTTCCAATGTTTTGCATTTCGCACATCCGGTTCCTAAAATTTTAATTTCCATGATTTTAAATTATTTATGGTTTATAATTTATTTTCTAAAAAAAGATTTTTGAAAAGATTTTGAGCCTCTTCCCAGTTTTTTTGATTGATGCAATATTTTATCATGGGAGGATTTATTTCTCCTTGAATCAATCCTGAATTTTTCAATTCTTTCAAATGTTGCGACAAAGTAGAGCGAGCAATGGGCAAAATTTCTATCATATCTCCACTGTAACAGCAGCTACTGGCATTTATTATCAAATATTCAAAAATCAATACTCTTGCCGGATGTCCCAATGCCTTTGCATAGCGAGCAAGCTTAACTTGGTCTTCGGAATAATCTGCTTTTTTTGTCATATTTCGTATTTCGTAGAATTACGAAACAAAGGTATTATAAAAGAGATTAAAATAATTATCTTGACGAAGTTTTTAACACGAATATAACACAAAAAAGAAGTACGTTTTAAATTGTGAAATTTCCAACTGTCTGACAATTATAAAAAAAACCTCTAAAAAAACTAAAAAGATATTGTAAGACTAATTTTGCTTCATTTTCTTTACCTCTGTCCTCGAAGGATGGAAAATGAAACGAGCAAAATTTACACTTCGTCTTTTCGCAATTCATCCTTTAGGCGATGAAGTGAGCTGTGCCGAACTAATTTGAGGAAAAGATTGCGAAAAGAAAAAAGTCCTGACGGCAGAAATAGCAATCTGTAATCCGTGATTGGCAATCGGTTTTGGATAATGGATTTTCGGAATTTTTAATTCGTAATTGATAAAATCTTACTTTTGTAAAAAAACGTGTATGAAAACATTTGAAATTTGTCAATACTTAGATTCTGTATTTCCTTTGGCTTATCAGGAGGATTATGATAACAGCGGCTTATTAATTGGCGATCCGCAAAATGAAGTTTTTGGGATATTAATTTGTTTTGATATTACCGAAAAAATTATAGATGAAGCCATTGCTGAAAATAAAAATCTCATAATTTCGCATCATCCATTGATTTTCAAAGGATTAAAAAAAATAAACAACAGTTCATCCAGCGAACGAATCATTATCAAGGCAATTAAAAACAATATTTCAATTTATGCTGCTCATACCAATTTGGATAACTCTAAAAATGGCATAAATGGCTATATTGGCGGCTTATTGGAACTAAAAAACACAAAGATATTAAGTCCAGTTGAAAATGATCTATTCAAGCTTATCGTATTTTGTCCCGAAGATCATACGGGAAATGTAAGAGAAGCTTTGTTTATGGCAGGTTCGGGCAAGATTGGAAATTACGACAACTGTTCTTTCAATTCAGAAGGTTTTGGTACTTTTCGAGGCAATGAATCTGCCACTCCATACGTAGGCATTAAAAATGAAATTCATTTTGAGAAAGAGCAAAAAATCGAAACCATTGTTCCAAAACATTTGCTAAACGTCGTTTTATCTGCTATGATTAAGGCTCATCCATATGAGGAAGTAGCATACGATTTGATTCCTTTAAAAAATCTAAATCCCGAAGTGGGTGCCGGCATTGTGGGCAATTTGCCCAAATCTCTTCCTGCAAAAGATTTTTTAGAAATTTTAAAATCAAAACTTCAACTGCAAATCATTCGACATAATTCGAGCGATTTATCCAAAACAATTCATCGAGTAGCATATTCTGGTGGAAGTGGTGCTTTTTTGATAAATTCAGCGGTACGCGAAAAAGCAGACATTTTTATCAGCGGAGATATCAAGTATCATGATTTTTTTGATTATCAAAACCGCCTGCTAATCGCAGATATAGGACACTTTGAGAGCGAAAAGATGATACAAGATATTTTATTTGACGTATTGACGAAAAAATTTCCTAACTTTGCATGCTCTAAAGCAAAAAACAGTGAGAATCCTGTACATTATTTATAATATACAAACAAAAGACAATTAGTAAATAGATATGGCAAAAACAACCCGCAAAAAAGAGACGTCGGAAGAGATACAATCACAGGAAAAAAAAGCAATGCCTGTAAACTCAGTAGACGTAGAAAAAAACGCTTCTGATGAAATTACCGTAGAAGACAAATTAGTGGCTGTATTCAAACTTCAACTAATTGATTCAAAAATTGATAAAATTAGAACGATTCGTGGCGAGCTTCCTCTTGAAGTTCAAGATCTTGAAGACCAATGCAGTGGCCTGGAAACCAGAATCAATAAATATCTTGAAGAAATTAAAGAAATTGAAGATATAAATCAAGAAAAAAATGCTTCAATTAAAGAATCTAAAGCCCTGATTAAAAGGTACGAAGAGCAACAAAACAATGTTCGTAACAACCGTGAATACGAAGCTTTGTCGAAAGAGATAAATTTCCAAAATCTGGAAATTACCTTAAACGAAAAAAGGCTAAAAGAACATTTGATTACCATGGAAAACAAAAAGAGCGAAATTGAGTTAACCAACAATAATTTGTCTCATTTGAAAAACGAATTAGAACTCAAACGCAGTGAATTGGATGACATTATTGCCGAAACCGAAAAAGAAGAAAAAGAACTTTCAGAAAAGTCTCAGGAACTTCAACAACAAATCGACTCACGATTGCTAAAAGCCTATAAAAGCATTCGTGGCAATGCTCGCAACGGCTTGGCCATCGTTCAAGTTGAAAGAGATGCGTGTGGAGGTTGCTACAACAAAATTCCGCCTCAACGACATCTGGACATTAAAATGCATAAAAAAATTATTGTTTGCGAATATTGCGGTAGAATCCTAGTAGATGAAGAGATATCAAACATTGCTCATCAAGTCGATCAAGCTGAATAAGCTACTAATAACTTTTGGAAAACTCTTTATGTTTTGTTATAAAGAGTTTTCTGTTTTTGGATTACTCTTCTTTTTGATTTTTTCTAACAACTCCATAGGTCAATCCCACGTAGTTTTCAATCAAACGTGTTCAAATGCCTATCTTTTTGCTTCACGCATGCAAACCGAACAAGCAAAAACCATGCTTGCAGAGGCACAAAAAACAGATTCCCAAAACCAAGCCTACCTCTTTGTTAGCAATTATGCCGACTTGGTAAAACTGCTGGTAAACACCAACAAAAGCGAATTTGAAAACTTCAAAACTCAGTGTTCGGAAAAAATTTCGGTTTTTGAAAACATCGCTACAGAATCGCCCATTAAAGATGCTATCATTGCTGAATTGTATTTTCATAGATCGATGGCTCGAATTGTATTTAATGAAAAAATTAGAGCTGCTTTTGATTTACGTAAAGCCAAATTGCTCTCGAATTTAAATCGGAAAAAATATCCCAATTTTGACTACAATTTAAAACTCTCTGGATTGCTAAATTTGATTACTGGAAGCATTCCCGACGATCTAAAGTGGGCTGCATCTTTAGCTTCGCTGTCGGGATCTATCGAAAAAGGCATCCAAGAAATAAACAGATACCATAGGTCGGTACAAAACGACACGCTTTTTAATTGCTTTTATCCTGAAGCAACTTGCCTGAAAATTGCTGTAATTCAAACATTCGACCCGATTGCAAAAGCCGAAAACAGAGTTAAAGCTATTTTATTTGATCCTGAAATAGAAAAAGAAATTTCTGTAAACAAACTGCTGACTTTTGTCTGTGCTGATTTTATGATGAAAAACGGGATGAATGATCATGCCATTGAAATTCTTTTATCCATGAATTTTGACGAATCATTTTTGAATTTCTCATATATCGATTATCTAACTGGAATTGCTTTGCAAAACAAAATGGACAACAGAGCCGTGACTTACTTCTTTAAATACGTGCTCAACACTTCGAACGAAAACTATGTAAAAGCAACCTACCAGCGAATTGCATGGCACTATTTGTTAAACAATACATCTGTTAAATATCAGGAACACATTCAAAATGTACTCAAATTTGGTCTTCAAAATTCCGAATCGGACAATGCCGCTATTGAAGAGGCAAATTCTGGAATAAAACCAAATTTAATTTTATTAAAAGCTAGGCTTTTATTTGATGGTGGATATTACGACAAATCCTTAGAAGTACTAAAACAGTATAAAACAGAGCCTATAGTTAGCGAAAAAAACATTGAATATCTCTACCGTTTAGCCCGAATTTACGATGAAAAAGGAGATGAAACCACGGCATTAAAATATTACAATACCGTGATTGCACAAGCCTCCAACAAAGCTTGGTTTTATGCTGCAAACTCGTGCCTGATGGCTGGTTTTATGCATGAAATTAAAAAAGAGAACAAGATTGCTCTAAAATACTACAATGCCTGCCTAAAACTAAATCCAAACAAATACAAAACCTCCATCCACCAAAAAGCGAAAGCGGGAAAAAACAGAATAGAAAAAGGCAGTGCTGCATAATACATCCCAAAAAACATAGAGCATTGGTACGAACACTAAATAATATAATATTGGCGGATTACGGATAATTCTATTAATTTTGTATCAAATAATAAAAAAATGGAATATACAAATTTAGAAAGCCTATTTGACAAGTACACAAGTCGGTATTTGGAAATTTCAGATCCTCGGATTTTGGATTCAATTCAATTTAAAATCACTCATTCCAAAGGGGTTGCAGCAATTTGTTCCAATATTTCATTTTTTGTTTTTTCACTGCCTCGGCATCAATTAATGGCAAAAGCATGTGGGATTTTTCATGATATTGCCCGCTTTGAACAGCTGAAACATTTTAGCACTTTCGATGATTCAAAATCTTTTGATCATGGCGAAAAAGCAGTGGAAATTCTGA
>JAQUGA010000137.1 GCA_028684405.1 Bacteroidales bacterium
ACTATTTGTTTTTCATGGCAAATTCGCGTCCCGCTCTAATAGCAGCAATATTAACATCCACAACCTCTTGACCTTTGCTGGCAAACTGAGCAGCGATCGCATCTTCCAATATTTGGTAATCCAATTTTAGGAATGGAGACGCGGCACCCAAAATAACCATATTTGCAGATCTTGGTGAACCTAAATCTCTTGCAATTTGATCGGCATTGATAACAATTTTTCGAGGAAGTTTTGACAATTCTCCCATAATATCTTCCACTGCTGGATAATTAGGGATATTATTAAAAGGTTGATCGTTGGTGATAACCCATCCAGTTTCGGACAAAATAGGCAAATAACGAAGTGCTTCCATCGGTTCCACGGAGATAATTAAATCCGCTTGTCCTTTTGGAATTAAATCGGAAAAAATCTCTTCGTCAGAAATTCTCAAATTTGACTGCACATCTCCTCCACGTTGGCTCATACCATGAACCTCCGCTTGTTTTAAGTACAAACCGTTATTCACGGCAGCATAGCCAATAGTAGTAGCAATGGAAAGAATTCCTTGTCCACCAACTCCAGCTAAAATAATATCTATTTTCATTGTATAAGCTTTTTAATATTGAATAAATTATGATTTTACTATTCTGCTTTTGCTTTAAATTTCATACGCATTCTACGGTTCAAAGTTTGGATGCATTCACGTGTAGGAATAATTACGCTAACGCCGTCGTATTCCAATTCTTTGGCAATAAGATTCGTAATCTCTTCGTGGTTTTTACGAAGCGGTTTAACAACATGCAAATGCTCGCGTTCTACGCCCAAACCTAGGCATATATCTTCGATTCTGCCAAAAGCATGTGAATCCTGTCCACCAGTCATTCCTGTAGTAGAGTTGTCAAGAATAAGAACAGTAATAGGAGTTTTGTCAATAATGGCATCCAAAAGTGATGTCATTCCCGAGTGAGTAAAAGTAGAGTCACCAATAACAGCAACTGCAGGAACCAATCCAGCATTGGCAGCACCTTTTGCCATGGTAATAGAAGCACCCATGTCGACGCAAGAGTTAATTGCATTAAACGGAGGCAAAGCACCTAAAGTGTAGCAACCAATATCTGCAAAAACGCGACCTTGACCATATTTTTTAATAGCCTCATTTAAAGCATTGTAAGAATCAATATGAGAACAGCCTACGCAAAGAGCAGGAGGACGTTGTTTTACAATTTCAGGGATAGCATCTCCTTCGTAACGTTTGAAACCCAATGCTTTTCCAACTGAATTTGGATCCAATTCGCCAGTACGAGGCAGTACTCCGTCGAGTCTTCCTTTAATCGTTTTTCCATTGTCAAGAATTCCTCTTAAAAGCTCTTCAATAACAGGATTTCCCTCTTCCATAACCATGATGCTATCGCACATATCGTACAATTTCGTGATCATTTTTTTAGGAATTGGATATTGAGAAAGTTTAACAACAGGGTATGGACATTTTCTGTCGGGATAATTTTCCATTAAGTAATTGTATGCTATACCGCTGGCAATAATTCCCATGGATTTATCGGGTCCATCAATAAATTTATTATAAATTGAGTTTTCCGATTCATTTTCAAAATGAACTTGTTTGTCAATTAACTCATTGTATTGTTTTCGAGCAATAGCAGGCAACAATACATATTGACGTAAATTTTTAGGAAGTTGTAATTTATTTTGCTCCAATTTTTCTCCCATTTTAACACCAGAACGAGAGTGGGCCAAACGCGTTGTGATGCGCAACATAACTGGAATTTCATATTTTTCCGAAAAATCGAAAGCATAACGGGTCATGTCGTAGGCTTCTTGCTGATTGGATGGCTCAAAAACTGGAATCATTGAAAAACGACCATAATTTCTCGAATCTTGTTCATCCTGCGAAGAGTGCATCGAAGGGTCGTCGGCAACAACGATAACCAAACCGCCATTTGCACCCGTAATAGCAACGTTCATAAATGGGTCAGCAGCCACATTGAGTCCGACGTGTTTCATGCTTACCATGGCTCTTTTGCCAGCATATGACATTCCAATAGCTGTTTCTAAAGCCGTTTTTTCATTGGTTCCCCAAGCGCTATGAATATTCTTTTCGGCTGCCTCTTTGGATTTCTGAATGTACTCAGTAATCTCCGTCGACGGTGTTCCAGGATAGGCATAAATGCCCGAAATACCAGCATCAATTGCTGCTTGAGCAATTGCTTCATCTCCTAATAATAGTAGTTTTTGCATTGTATGTGTAATTTATAATTTTTCTTTCTATAATTTCTTCTAATATCTTATTTTAGCTGTGACAAAACTAAGGATAATTTTTCGGATTTCAATAATATAATTCATTCGAAAAAGATAAAAAAAGATAAAAATATAAATTTAGGGCAGTTTTAAAACCCTATCTATCTGATAACGAACACAATTTTAACAAATGAAATTAATTGTAAATAATATCCTATTTTTATTTGAACATTGCAATTGATCGATATATTGCTTTACATGCAACAAAAAGGAATAGTTTCATTCAATAAAATCTGAGTTTTCAAATAAAATCGATATATTTGCATCAGAAAAATAATAATTCCAAAATAATCATTTTATTTTTGGTTTGGTTTTTGCAATAAGTATTACGTTTACCATATAAAACCGATAGAACAATGAAATCATATAGAGAAATATTTTCGTTCGTTTTGATATTTGCAGGAATCCTATTTTTAAGTTTTGCATATCCCAATATGCAGGACAATCCTGAAATTATCAATGCAATTAAATCGGGAAATTCTCGAGAACTTGCACGAAGCTTTAATTCCAGCATTGATTTAATTCTTCCTGGAAATGAGGGCACATACAGCAAAACACAAGCGGAGTTGATGGTGGGAAATTTCTTCCGCTCAAATCCACCAAAGTCCTTTGTTGTAAAACAAGAAGGAACATCCTCTGACTCAAGCAAGTATACCATTGGACAATATCTGTCTTCCAATAATAAAACTTTCCGAACCTACTACCTTACCAAGCGCATTGGTTCGGCACAATTAATTCAATTGTTACAATTTGAAGAAAATTAAAAATGACCATTTCCGAAATTATTAAAAACGCGTTAGCCGAAGACATTGGCGACGGCGACCACAGTTCACTGGCATCCATCGACAGCAAAGCGATTGCCAAAGCTCATTTATACGTTAAAGAAGAAGGAATTTTAGCAGGAATTGAAATTGCAAAAGAAGTGTGCAAACACGTAGACGAACGACTGCAAATGAATGTCTTTATTGAGGATGGAACGCAAATTCATTATGGAGATATTGCTTTTGAACTCATCGGACCCGCCATTTCAATCCTTACTGCCGAAAGAACCATTTTGAATTTTATGCAACGAATGAGCGGAATAGCCACGGCTACAAATTCACTTTCGCAAATCATAGCAGATACCCAATGTAAAATATTAGACACCCGAAAAACAACACCAGGAATTCGGATTCTTGAAAAAATGTCGGTTAAAATTGGGGGTGGCGAAAACCACAGAATGGGACTTTTCGACATGATAATGCTAAAAGACAATCACATTGATTATGCTGGTGGCATCCGTTCTGCCATTGAAAAAACGCATGAATATTTGAGAAGAAACGGGAAAAACTTAAAAATCGAAATAGAAACTCGCTCTCTGGAAGATGTAAAAGAAGTTATTGAAGTTGGAGGCGTAGATCGAATAATGTTGGATAATTTCACCCCCGAACAAATCAGCGAAGCATTGAAATTAATCGGAGGTAAATATGAAACAGAAGCTTCTGGCAAAATAACACACGAAAACATCCGTGAATATGCTCTCACAGGCGTTGATTATATCTCTTCGGGAGCACTTACACATCACATAAAAAGTTTGGACTTAAGTTTAAAAGCGGTATTTTAGCGAATGGTAAAAAAAATCATCGAGTATTTTAAAGGCTTGTATTTTGTCAGACTTCTTACTGTTATCCTAAAACGGATTACACTACCTGGCTTCGACGATACTCCTATCTATTTTGTAGGTGAGTTTTTTTTCAAGGGCTTATTTAAAGGGTCTATTAATCAGCGGGCAGCAGCCCTATCTTTTACTTTTTTACTAGCCATTTTCCCAGCATTACTCTCTTTTTTCTCACTGATTCCATATATTCCAATATCCAATTTTCAACCGATGTTATTGGGGTTTTTGGAAGGTGTAATCCCGCAAAGCACCTGGAAAGTGATTGAACGAGTTATTATTGACATTGTGAGCAGGCCGCGAGGTGGATTGCTTTCCGTTTCGTTTCTTTTTTCCCTGTTTTTAGCAAGCAATGGCATGATGGCTGTGAGTAGAGCATTTAATAGTTCCTTTTATCAAATCGAAACCCGATCGGCAGTAAAACAACGCCTCGCTTCGCTTTTGCTGGTAGCAATTATCGCTTTTTTAGTCATTTTGTCTATCGCAGCCATTGCTTTAGGACGCTTTTTTATCAATTATCTGGAAGCAAAAGAGATACTTTCAGGAACATTTGCGGTATATTCGCTTGTCTTTTTCAAATGGATTATCGTAATGATGCTCGTTTTCTTTGCCATTTCATTTATGTATTATGTCGCTCCTGCTAATAAAAAACATTTCCGATTTATTTCCGCCGGATCTTCCTTGGCTACCATAATGTCTCTTCTTCTATTGGTTGGATTTGACTTTTACATATCAAGTTTTACGCGTTACAACGCTCTATATGGATCGATTGGAACATTAATTGTTATAATGATGTGGCTCTATTTTAACTCCATTGCCCTACTTATCGGATTTGAATTAAACGTAAGTATATTAAAAGCACGAGAAAGAATCGTTCGACCTAAAAAGCAGTCCAAAAGTTTTCCTAAACCGGCATCAAACTAAGCTGATTTCCTGTAATTATCAAGCTAGAAAACAAGGGGATAGAAACAATAACAACTGCCATATATGTACATTTGTTCAAATTTTATTTTAATCAAGGGAAACCTTATCTATTCACATCTTTTTATTTTGGCTCCCAATTGTTTCAATCTTCCATCAATATTTTGATATCCTCTTTCAATTTGTTCGATATTGTAGATCCTACTTTTCCCTTTGGCAGAAAGAGCTGCAAAAAGCTGGGCTACTCCGGCTCTAATATCGGGCGAAACCATATCAATTCCTTTTAGTGGATATTTGTGATCGAGTCCAATAACAGTAGCTCGGTGCGGATCGCAAAGGATGATTTGAGCTCCCATGTCAATCAATTTATCAACAAAGAAAAGTCTGCTTTCAAACATTTTTTGATGTACCAAAACACTGCCCTTGGCATTGATAGCCGTAACCAAAATAATACTGATTAAATCCGGCGTAAATCCAGGCCATGGAGCATCTGAAATGGTCATAATAGAGCCATCCATAAAAGTTTCAACTTCGTAGGATTTTTGTTCGGGTATAATTAAATCATCGCCCTCTTCAATCACAATAACGCCCAAACGACGAAAAACATCAGGGATAACTCCTAAATTTTCAATGCTCACATTTTTAATGCGAATGTGCGATTGAGTCATGGCAGCCAGTCCGATAAAACTTCCAATTTCAATCATGTCGGGCAACATAGTATGCTCACAACCATTTAAAGAAGTGACTCCTTCAATCGTCAATAAATTGGAACCCACTCCAGTAATCTTTGCTCCCATTCTATTCAACATTTTACAAAGTTGAGAGAGATACGGTTCACAAGCGGCGTTAAAAATAGTAGTTGTGCCTTCTGCCATTACCGCAGCCATAACGATATTTGCAGTTCCTGTAACCGATGCTTCATCCAAAAGCATATAACATCCGGTAAGTTTTTCTGCTTTTAATTCAAAGACATTGGAGTCATCACAAAAATCGAAAGAAGCACCCAGCTTTTGCATGCCGATAAAGTGCGTATCTAGTTTACGGCGACCAATTTTATCACCCCCTGGCTTGGCTGCATAAACACGGCCAAATCTTGCCAAAAGAGGTCCGATTAGCATCACTGAACCACGAATACTGCGTGCTAATTTTAAAAACTCGGGAGTTTTCAAATAGTCAATATTGACTGTTTTTGCTTCAAATTCAAAAACGCCACCTCCTTTAGACTCAACCAAAACACCTAGATTTTCAATTAAGCGTATCAAATTATTAACATCTATAATGTCTGGAACATTGTGAAGAGTCACTTTTTGATCGGTCAACAAAACCGCACAAATAATTTGTAAGGCTTCGTTTTTTGCACCTTGAGGAGTAATTTCACCATGTAAACTATAACCCCCTTCTATTTCAAAATATGCCATATCAATTGTTTTTTTACAAACCTAATAAAAATATCAATAACAGACATTCTTTCAAGAAATTTTAATACACAAAAAGATCTGGATTGAGTTGAAGAAAAAGAAAGTAGCCAGGTAGCTGGGTGACCAAGTGGCGGCGTGGCAAAAAAGCAGACAAGTAGTTAAGTGGCGGAGTAGCCAAGGTGCGCAAAGCGACGAAGAACAACCTCACATCGCATTTACGCATGGCTTCTTGACCACTCGGCCAGCCGGCTACGTTTTGCCGCACCTGTCAATCGTTTCTGATCTCATCACCAAATCATCTCATCACCACATCATCCCCTAGTTTTCAACAAGTTTATGTTACTAAAATAATCAAAAAGCAGATGTTATGTTTTGGGGTCTTGTTACTTTTGTATTAGAATACCTTAAAACCGTGATCTAATCATGAAATCGAAACTC
>JAQUGA010000138.1 GCA_028684405.1 Bacteroidales bacterium
GAATTCCATCTTCTTTTGCAGATTCAGGATATTTTATATGTTTGTTTAAAAATTGCATACGGGCTTCATTTCCTCCTGGGAAATCGGGCAATTGTTCAACTACAGTATAAACTGCATTGCTGTCAGAGACTTGATCTGAAACCCTAATAGTTGGAACGATCTCGAAATCTTCATCAATTTGTGAAAAACTAAAAGAAAAACATCCAATAAATAATAACAAAAGGATCTGTTTTTTCATCAGCATTAAATATAATTAGATTTTAAAAAAACGTCTTTTTGGTCTTTTTAGTATCCCTTTTTTCTCAGGTTAGTATTCTCGATTTATCAGAATGGTATAACGCAAATGATGTTTGCCAGAAAATTATATTTTCTGGCAAACATAAAACAATCGTTTAATACGAATCTACCACATCCCAAACGAAAGCTCTAATGCCTACATTAAGGTCGATATGGTCGAGGTTTTTAATCTTCTGCAACAATACCGGAACTTTCTCATCTTCAACCACGGCGATAATTCCCGAGTTAAACTCAGGCCATGTATGGGTTCCCATGTGAGGATTGCCAGTTTTAGAACCACGTCCATAGATTTCGCCCCATTGGGTATAACCTCTAATTTCCAGAGAGTCAAGCATAAAATCTACTTTTTCTGTTAAGGCCAAATTATATGTTATAAATACTGCTTTCATAGTTTTTTTGTTGAATTACTTAATGTCATTTTCATCATTCATGAAACTAAATTCCAATAAATTTTTTGTTTTTATTTTACTTCGTCCTCCCATTTTATTAGAGAACAGGGCATATGCCACAGGAATAATTATCATGGTTACAATGGTTGAGAAAACCAAACCACCAATAACCGATATTCCCATCGGGCTCCATATTTCGGAACCTTCTCCGGTGCTTATTGCCATCGGCAAAAGACCAAGAATTGTGGTGAGAGCTGTCATCAGAACTGGACGCAAACGCGATTTTCCAGAAATGGCAATGGCATCGTATAAATTCTCACCACGGTCGCGCATCAAATTAATATAGTCGACCAATACAATTCCGTTTTTGACCACAATACCGATTAATAAAATTGCACCTAAAGCGGCAATAACACTAAGGGTTGTT
The DNA here is from genome assembly GCA_028684405.1 of Bacteroidales bacterium. Taxonomy (GTDB): domain Bacteria; phylum Bacteroidota; class Bacteroidia; order Bacteroidales; family WCHB1-69; genus JAQUGA01. The sequence continues at coordinate 1,114 of JAQUGA010000138.1, forward strand.
CCTGTGATAAACAAAGCAATCAAAACTCCTGTAAATGAAAATGGAATTGAGAACATGATAATAAATGGCATTCGGAAGGATTCAAATTGAGAAGCCATAACGATATATACCAGTAGCAAAGAGAGCAACATTAGCAGTCCTAGGTCAGCAAAAGATTCTTGTTGATCTTTGTAGGCTCCACCTAGTTCAATCATTACATCACCAGAAGTTTCAATTTTATCAACTTCGGCTTGAACTTTTTTGGCTAATTCTCCCATTGATATTTGATATGGCTGACATGTCACTTTTACGATACGTTCTCTATTTCTACGCTCAATAGTTGGTGGTGACCAATGTTCGACCACAGTTCCAATTTCGGACAATCTGATTTTTTGTCCTTGTGGATTCATTAAAGTAATATTTTCAATATCGGAGATTGAACTCCTGTAATCTTCCGTATATCTCACAATAATATCATATTCATCGCCTTGTTCACGATATTTTGAAGCTGTAAGTCCTTGAACACGATTCCGAAGAGCCATTGAAACTGTTGCTGTATTTAGCCCCGCTTGCACTAGTTTATCACGATCTAGTATCACTTTAAGTTCTGGTTTAGATTTATCGCGACTGATGTTTATATCACGAGCACCTTCTAAATTTTCGAGTTTTTCGGCTAAATCGGAAGCTATTTTATTGGTCACATCAAAGTCATAACCATATATTTCAACTTCGATTTTTGTTCCACCCATTCCGCCATCAGACGACGAAACATTATAATCGATAATTTCAGGGATTTTGTCAAGTTGAGTACGCAAATCTTCCCCTATGTCCCAGCAACTTCTATCTCGTTCGGAAACACCCACTAGTCTTAACTGTAGATTGATAAGATGGGATCCCGATGAACCAAAAATAGAACCGATATTTGCTTCATCATCAGAACCAAAAGAAGTAGAAATAAGTTTTACCTCCTCTGGGTATCGTTCATTTATAATATCCTCGATTTGAGAAGCAATAATAGCTGTTTCTTCTACTCTAACTCCGGTTTGTAGTTCTATTTTTGCGGTCACTCTACTTTCATCTGTTTCGGGAATAAACTCTGTGCCGATAAAAGGAAACAATCCTAAAGAGGCAATAAATATAGCCAATGCACCACCCATTACCATCGATTTGTGACGCAAACTCCAACGGATAATTCTTTCATAAAAGTTGTCGAGTTTATCCAACCATACTTTTATAGTACGGTCGTAAAATGTTTTTTTCTCTGGCTTTTCCGTTCTCAATTTTAACATCAACGAGCTAAGCATGGGCGTAAGAGAAATAGCTGCAATGGTTGAAGTTGTTACAACAATCGAAACAATCCATCCCAATTGGCGGAAAAGGACACCTGTAATCCCTTTTACAAAGGTCAAAGGCAAGAAAACAGCCAAAACAACCAAAGTTGTCACAACCACCGCCAGCCATACTTCATTAGTAGCATACAAGGCGGCCTCTCGAGGTGTACTTCCCCTTTCTATATGTTTGGTAATGTTTTCGAGTACTACAATGGCATCGTCGACAACCATTCCGATAGCGATTGATAGGGAAGCCAATGAAATAATATTAATTGTATTCCCCGACAAGTTTAAATAAATAAAGGCCACAATTAATGAGATTGGTATTGTTAGCACAATAATAAATGTCGCTCGCCATCTACCTAGGAAAAACAGCACCACTAAAACAACAAAAATCAATGCAAACAAAAGAGTTTCGGATAAATTTTTGATAGAATCACCAATAAATTCAGAAGTATCAAAAACGGGTATAATTTTGACATCAGGTGGCAGGTTTTTTTCGAGCTCTGCCAAATCCTTATTCACGGCTTTAGCCACAGCCATGGTGTTTCCGCCAGATTGTTTCATCACAAACATTCGAACTCCTGTTTCGCCATTAATCCTTTCAATCATGGTCATGTCTTTGATGGTATCTCTTACGTTAGCAACATCGTTGACAAAAATAGTTTCTCCCATGAAACTTCCCAGTGGTATTTTTTTAATCTGTTCACTATTAGAAAATTCCCCCTCTACTTTTAGTTGATAATCCATTATTCCCATTTTGAGTTTTCCAGAAGGAATGTTCAAGTTTTCTGCTTGAATAACTCCACCTATCATTTCAATGGAAAGATTATATGCCTCTAGTTTTCGGGGATCTATATCAACATAAACAACACGTTTGGGAACTCCCACCAATCCAACTTGTCCAATGCCTTCAATGCGATTCAAGCGATTTACAATTTTATCTTCCATTAATTTTTCAATTCCTTCATAACTCTCATTCGAGGTTAAGGAATAAAAAACTATGGGCATCATACTAGAGTTAAACTTAAATAGGATGGGTTGTTCAGCATCATCGGGCAAGCGTCGTTTTGTAAATTCCAGAGAGTTTCGGACATCGTTGGCTGCTTCGTCGAGATTGGTACCCCATTCGAATTCCAAGGTTACAATTGATATATTATCACGCGATACCGAATTGATTTTTTTAAGATTACTTATGGTATTCAAACCATCTTCCAAGGGTCGGGTCAGGTTGGTTTCAATATCTGAGGCATTGGCTCCCGGATATGTGGTTACTATCGAAATGGCCGGAAATTCAACTTCTGGATAAAAATCGACAGGCAACTGTGTAAGTGAATACAAACCGAAAATTATGACGGCCAAAAACACCATTGAAGTTGTAATGGGTTTTTTTACGGCACTGCTATATATACTCATGATTTATTCTTTTTAGACAGGATTATTGAATTACTTTTACTTTTTCCCCATTTACAAGCTTATCTTGCCCGGCCACTACTATTTCCATTCCCTCTGATAATTCTTTTGAAAAAATTTCAATTTTATCATCATATCGTTTTCCAACTTCAACATTTACTCTTTTAACGATTCCATTGTCATGAACAAAAATATATCGAATATTTGTTCCCTCTTGAACCAACAAAGAGGAGGAAGAGATAACAACGGCTTCTTCTTTGCCCACTTCAAGTTGAATACGCGCAAAAATTCCAGGTCGTAATTTTTCATTAGAATTGGGAATTTCAATTTCCACATTAAAAGTCTTTGTTGCGGCATTGATGGTAGGGTGAATTAAATTAATTTTTCCATTAAACGTTTCTTCTGGATATACATCACTGGTCAAAATTGCTGACATTCCTTTTTTCACAATTGGGTAATATCTTTCTGAAACACTAATGATAACTTTTAATGGGTTAATTTGCTGAATGATAACAATAGCCGCTTTACCAACTTGTGTATTGGGAACACCACTAAAAAGTTCACCATTTTCAAAATATTTACCTGTTACTACACCTGAAAAGGGAGCTTTTAATATCACATTTTCACGCAAAAACTCAATACTGGAGCGAGTTACGTCCAATTGCGTTTTCATTTGGTCGTATTGTTGAGCGGCAATTCCACCAGCTTTGTATAAAGTATCAATGCGGCGATAATCCTTTTCAAGATTAATAAGTTGCAATTGAGCTTGATTTAAAGCTGTTGGATCCATATTTACAACTACTTGTCCTTTTCCTACTTTATCTCCTATTTTTACATTCACTTTATGAATTCGTCCGGGCTGTGCCGGTGCCATGTATAACTCTTCATAGGGCAAAACATTGGCTGTATATTCTAAGCTTCGCATGACCTCGCTTTTACTTAAAGGCTTCACCTTAATTGTTTTTTCTGTTTCGGCTTCTGCGTTTGTGTCGTTCTGGCTTTTCGAGCCACAAGATGTCGCTATTGCCAGCAACAGAGCTATCGTTGTCAATTTTGAAAATGTTTTAACTAGTTTCATTGTATGTATAATGTTAAATGGTGTTATAATTTATTTATTAGTTTATCGTAATTCAATTTTGTTTGAAGCAATGACATCAGCGATTGAATATAACTATTTTGAGATTTCAGAAAGTTATCACTGGCTTGAGTCAAGTCTAAGCTGGAAGCCATTCCTTGTGAAAACTTCAAATCGATGCTGTTGTATACCTTTTGGGCAACTTTGATGCTTTTTTTCTGAATTTCATATTGTTCGATGCTGTTGATTAAATCAAAGCGGAATTGTTTTTCCTGCATCAACAACTGATCTTCCAAAAGCGACTTTGTGTTTTGAGTTTTGATTAACTCTAGTTTTTTCTGCTGTACTCTGGAATATCTCACTCCGCTCGAAAAAAGAGGAACAGAAAGTTTAAGTCCGGCCACATGATTTGGGTTCATATCAAAATCGGTGGTAAGCAATTTTTTGTTGTAACTATAAAAACCAACAAGCATTGGTGCATAAGACCATTTTTCCATGTTCAACATCTTCCTGGAAATTTCTTCTTGTTGACTCATCAATTTATAAGTAAGATTGTCCGAAACATTAAATGTTTGACCTAAAGGAACTTCCACATTTATTTGCAAAATCAGACTTTCCAAATTATCACTAAGTATAATTTCTGTATTTGATTCGGCACCCAATTGAAATCGAATTAAATTATAACTAAGCTGAATGGCTCTTTCAAGTTGTGTTTTCGAGCTTTCAATCATCATTACAGCCAATTGAAGTTGGTCAACATCAACTTCTTCTGCCATACCTGCTGCGAACATTACTTCCGTTTTTCGCAATGTGCTTTGAAGATTCTCGATGTTTAGTTCTAATATTTTTTTCGATTCTTCGGTTACCAATGCCATATAATAGGAAGATATAATGGCTTCAATAACATCATTTTCAGTATTTTGATAGGCGTTTTTAGCAATTGCATTGGCAATTTTGGAAACTTGCATTCCAACCCAATACTGGCCCGAAAAAATCAATTGAGAAATCTGTATTGCAGCTGTCGACGAATTATTCATTTTAATGGTGTTGCTTCCTCCGCCCGTCATTCCTTGGAGTAATTTGAGAATTTCAAAGTCTCCCGCATCAAGCAATCCCAGATTGGGTTGATAAACATCTCCTCCTCCTCCACCAATATTAAATTCTACTTCATAGTTGAAAAAATCCGTATAGTCAACCGATCCTTCGGCTTGTGGCAAACCTTGTGCAATGGTTTCCCAGATTTGTTTTTTCGATATTTCGACATCTGTTTTAGCATTTTGTAAGATCTTGTTATGCTTTAAGGCATACTCTCGTGCCTGCTGCACGCTCAAAACCAAAGTTTTATCCTCCTGTGCTTGAAGTATCGGTATGAGACCGATGAAGAAGAGGATTTGAATTGTTCTTTTTATCATTTTTTTTCGCTTTTTTTTAAGACAACAAATTTAGTGCGTTCTTTTATTAATTAAAATCAATTTCGATAAACGGCTTTTTTTCATCTATGAACGAAAGCCTAGTCTATTATTTTACGGGTTCATTTGATTTATTATCAAGTAGATTTAATTTATATTTAAGATATTCTACTCCTTTTGGAGAAGCTATTCCTCTGATGTGATAGACAAATATATTCCGCAAAATTTCATCAAAACTTAAATCTTCGTTCATATCTTCAATGAGGGAAACATTGTTTACCTGCTGGACATATAATTTAGCAATAACGTTAATTCTAAAATCATCTAAGTATAGACCTTCTTGTATTCCCTGTTCCATGTTTTGACAAATTTTCCCATAGATATGCTTCTTATT
>JAQUGA010000139.1 GCA_028684405.1 Bacteroidales bacterium
AGGAACTTTTTAGTTATTGAATGATAATATATAACCTTTTGACCATGTTTGACCTTATATAAAAAACGGCTTTTCTTTAAACTCATGTTTAATTAGTATTAGTTGAAAAAAATTGCACTCCATTTTTTTTAAAATGGAGTGCATAATTGTTAATTAACAATAGCAATTAGTTGAAAAACAAAATGATGTGCATTTTACAAAACAATTGTCTTTACACAAATTGTCTCTACTTGGGCAACTCGTATTGATACCATCAGTATCATTGCCACCAACTAATTTTTGTAACGAATTTTTCTCAATAGTTTCTTTTGAAAAAATTTCTTCTAATTCTTCTTTGATTGTTTTTTTTGTTTTCATTTCATTTAGATTTAGTTAAACACTTATTTTATTATAATCCAAGCACAAATATACATCAGTGCAGTCCTAAAATCTCGGATTTCATGATTTTTTAAATAAAAAATTTGATAAACTACTAGTATTCAGGTAAATAAAACTTTCCGAACACTTGCAATATTTTATCTCAGCACCAAAGAATTTCAAAACATTCAAATATTGATACATAGTACTACGTGAAATATCTAATTTCTGGGCAAACTCATTTGGAGAACCAGTATTCTCTAATCTAATAAAATTGTCAATGCGCTCTAATTTTTGCAAAACTTCAATAAACTTATACATGGGTCATACTGTCGTTTAGTTATTTTATTCTAGTGCCTAACGAGTGGATATTCGCCTAATGGCGACTATCTCGCACTTGGTTATATATTTATTTTTCTTTATCGTATTATTTTTCAGCGTTTTATCAGAAAAAAATATATGCTTATTCAATAATTTCTTATTTCTGATTATTCAACTATAAGTTATTAGAAACAAATATAGAGACTTTTTCAATTATAAAAAAATAATGAAGAATACTTTTTGTTTCGTTCTTCCTTAAATTTGTCAAGTAATATTTTACTTTTCCAGGATTATGATTGATCAATAAAATTTCGTTTTTGTGTAAATTGCTTCCATCGGTTTTTCATTCAATCTTACACTCCGCTCCTTGTCCTATTGATATTTCTCCAACTCTTTTTTCAAAAACTGTTTTGCTCGATGCACCAAGCTTTCAACATTGGATAGGCTAATATTCATAATTTCGGCAATTTCTTTTTGAGAAAAATCTTCGATAAAAAACAGAGTAAAAGCGATTCGTTGATTCTCTTTGAGTTTATTTATGGCTTTATAAAGATTGGCTGCTTCTTCACGTTTATCGAGCCGTGTTCCAGGGTGCATAGAAATATCGTCCACAATTTCAACTTCAGAAAAGGATAATAAACTCCATCTCTTTTTTGCTTTTTTCTTCCGAATAAATTCAATGGTTTTGTTTACTGCAATTCGATAAATCCAAGTTTGCAAGGCAGATTCTCTCTTAAAATTGGATAATGATTTGAAAACTTCTGTAAAAGTCTCCTGCAAAATATCTTCTGCATCCTCAAAATTGTGAACCAAATAGAGTATGGTGTTGAAAATCTTATCTTTATGTTGATAATAAATGGCACTGCAAGCCATGCTGTTTCCTTCGGCAGCCTTGGCAATTAATAAATTAGCAGCATCCATAAAGTTCAATTTATCGTTTTGGCAGCATCGCCAAAAGAAACAAAACCAAATTTAATAAACAGAAAAAAAACCCCAAAGTTTAATATTTCAACTTATTTATTTTGATTCTGCTTAATTAAAGAAACCTAAGGCTGATTTATTAGCCCGTCGTCGTCGGTTTCAAATTAGTGGTAATTCGTGTAATTCGTGGTCGATTCTTCTCATCGTCGCTTTGCGCCATCATCACATTACCACATCCTCTAATAAACACATCATCAACGCTTTGCGCACTTGGGCTCTCGGCATCTCGGCTACTCCACCACTTGGCTATCCCGATAAAACAGAAATTGCTGACTAATTTAGCATTTCTCCATTAAGGCGAATCGGTTTTATGATTTACATTCAATAAAATATAGAGCTAATGCAATTTCATATTTTATCGAGGATCTTCACAACCCTCGAATGCGGGGCTCGAAGAATTACAAATCCAAGCAAAAAGGTGGGTTTTATTCTTCGGGACTTCTTCATCGCACATTGCTCTAGAAGCACAAACTTTATTTTAAAGAATTCAAAAAGCTTTGCAAATCTTCATTCTCTTCTAATACGCTCAAAATCTCTTTATTTTTTCCAAGTACTACAAAAGTAGGTGTAGAATATATATTATATAATTTTCCCACTTCATTATTCCAACCTTTTAAGTCTGAAACATGAATCCAAGATTCTAAACCTTGGAATTTAATGTATGATTTCCACGTCTGTTCATCTCTATCCAAAGAGACTGCAACCACACTTAAACTGGCTCTAGATTTGTTTTTTAGCTTAAAATCATCGATGGTTTTTTGTATTTCAGGCATGCTTTGTACACAGTGCGAACACCATGTTGCCCAGAACATTAAAACCGTGTAATCGCTTTGCAGATCGTGCATTTTTAAATTGTCTTTCAATGCAAAATTGGGGGCTACTTTTCCAATTTGAATATTTCTTAAATCGGACGCTAAATTCCGAGCCCACAGCAAATCATCGGTAGCTTGGTCGCAATCATCATGATCCACAATCATAAATGCATCGTACACTTTCAAAAAAGATGTATACAGATGTGCAGCTACAAATCTGGATAAAACCTTGTTTAAGGCAAAATTATAAATCCTAGGATTTTCGTGTGTTTTTAAAATAAACTGAATCGCGGCATGCGCCATCAAATTTTCATCAATTTTTTGATTTTCCCTCAGAGGAATATGCAATGTTAGCCACTCTTCTAATTTGTCGGGAATGACATTGGTATTATAAAAGAAATCATCTGCAGGATTAAAATAGTCGAAAAAAGAAGCTCGAGCTTGCATCTGTCTTTTTTCCGCTGTCAATCTCCAATCTGGTGTTTGTTCTACATAGTACGCTTTGGCAATTTTTAAAAACAGAGCCTCTGTATTCTGTTTTTTTAAATGCTCTTTGACGAACAAATCGTAGTTTTCATATCTTTCATAATATTGTTTCAAAATTTGTTCGTAAAACGGGTCGCCGTTGGGATAAATGTGCAAAAGTTGAAGCAATAATTCACGAGCTACATTCACCAACATTTGCTGTTTCTGAAAACTTAAAAAATGAATATTCTCTTCCGAGGTCTTAATTATCAAATTGTCTTTTACTTTATTATTGAAATAATCAAACTCATAACGGGTTTCCAAAACAATGGGTTTAAAGTCATTCAACACAAAAAAGGACTGATCCAATACATTAAATTGATACATTCCTCTGTCGACAAATTTCGAATCGGTAATAGTCACATTAAATTTACCCTTCGCATCGGTCATCACCGAATCAACGAATAACAAAGTATCTAACTCAACTTTATAAATCTTGAAATACTGTTTTTCGAAATTCTTTATAGCACCACTCACATTCAATGTTTGTAGATATGCGGATAAAGGGAGTAAAATAGTGATAAATACAAATAATAATTTTCTCATCAGTTATCAATCTTTGGTTAGTGGCGTAAAAGTACTAAAAATCAAACTATTTACTAAAAAATCCAGCTTGAAATTTTCCGACAACAAACGACTGCAAACACTTACTAACGAAAGTAATTGATTATTAACCGAATTCTGAATCAACCTGAGTGTTACTTTGCATCATCGTTTTATCGATTACTGTTTAAAATGAATTATTAACGAAAAACAAATTATCATGAGCACGTCATTAAACAGAGTAGAATTAAAAGGAAACGCCGGACGAGACGGCGAATTAGTAGAATTGAACAAAGGGAATGCCCTTTTAAAATTCAGCTTAGCCACCAGCGAAAGTTATCAACGACGTAACGGGGAATTGGTAAATAACACAACTTGGCACAATATAGTACTTTGGGGTGATGATGCCCGCAAAGCACTTCCGATTGTGAAAAAAGGTGCCCGATTACACGTAATTGGGAAAATCGTCACCAATGAGTATGTTGACAAAGAGGGAATAAAAAGGATGGTCTTCAATATTCAAGCGAGCGAAGTTACTTCCGTATTTGACGGGATTCGAAACGAAGCTGAGAAAATCGAAGAAAAGTTGTAGATTATATGAGGTAAGCCTCATCAGAGAGGCTTACTATCCTTTTTAACGACTGTCTTAAGTAAAGATTATTGAATTGCTATTTTCCATTTTCTTTTCAAAAAAACTGAAAAGAAAAAAGAGAGAACTTCATTTTTCATTCATCAAATATAACATATACTATATGCTTTTACACAAAATTGCATTAACATTAATACCAAAAATCGGGGACAAAACAGCTCGAAAACTATTAAGCATATATCCTAATGTTTCTGATATTTTTTTGGCAAAGCCCAAAGATTTACTAGCAGCAGGATTTAGCAGAACCGCTATTCAGTCTATCACAAAATCGGATGTGATGAGGATGGCAGAAGAAGAATTGAAGTTTATTGAAAAAAACGAGATTAAAACTTTATTTTATGCAGATGAGAATTACCCTTATCGACTTCGATTTTGCGATGATGCACCCGTTCTATTATATTATAAAGGGGACATCAATTTTGATCATCCCAAAATACTATCGGTCGTTGGCACTCGAATGGCCACGGAATACGGAAAAACTATTTGCCGGCGAATAATAGAAGAAATGGCCTCATCGGTAGACCTCATGATTGTGAGTGGACTGGCTCATGGAATCGATACGCAAGCCCACACAACTGCACTCGACAATAATATTCCCACCATTGGGGTAGTTGCACACGGTCACGATATTTTGTATCCAAGACTAAACACAAAATTAGCTGCCAATATGTTGCACAACGGAGCCATCATCACCGAATTCCGCTCGAAAACCAATCCAGACCGAGAAAACTTTCCCAAGCGCAATCGGATCATTGCTGGACTTGCCGATGCTGTTTTAGTTATAGAAGCTGCTCGAAAAGGGGGAGCTTTAATTACGGCCGAGATAGCAAATTCATATGGAAGAGAGGTTTTTGCAATTCCTGGAAGAATTGGAGATCCATATTCCGAAGGTTGCAATAATTTAATTAGTGCAAACAAAGCAATGCTTGTTCAATCTGCCGATGATATTTTGACATCCATGAATTGGAAACCAAAAAAGAACAAAAACAAACAACTGAAACTATTTATCGAATTGAGTGAAGAAGAGACAAAACTCATGAATTTTATTCAAAAAAATGAATTGGCCGATATTGATACTATAATATACAAAAATGAACTCTCACCAACTCATGCAGCCACTCTACTTCTCTCGCTAGAACTAAAAAATGTGATTCAATGTATGCCTGGCAAACGGTATTGCATAAGCTAGGTTAAAATTGTAAAACATTGATTCTCTTGATAATAATATAAAAAGAACAATAGAGAAAACCTATGACAGCATTAATATTATCAATTTGACACGAGCCCATTTCCAGCTTAACTTTGCCGTATGAAAAACAACTCAAATAACTCTAATTAACTTTTTTTATCTTGACACCAACACAAAAATTCACTATATTAGCAACAAAATCAGATCGCCATGACAACAATAGAATTCAACACGCAACTACTTAATATTGAAAATCACCTTCAACAATTTGCATATTCATTGACAAATAATGAAGATGACGCCAAAGATTTGGTACAAGACACTTTATTAAAAGCAATTACCAATCAAGAAAAATACGAAAACGACACCAATCTGAAAGCTTGGACCTTTACGATTATGAAAAATACGTTTATCAACAATTATCGCAGAAAGATGAAGTCGAATACGCTGATTGACACCACGGATGATTTGTATTTCATCAATACTTCAAGTGATAACCCTGTTGAAATTGCAGAATCGAAACAAGCTGCCAAAGAGATTGTAAAAGCCATTAAAAAACTGGAGCCCGAACAACGCAAACCATTTGAAATGCACGTTGCTGGATTTAAATACAAAGAGATTGCCGACCATATGGAAATTTCCATTGGTACCGTTAAAAGTCGCATTTTCTTTACTCGTAAAAAGTTGATGAGTCAATTGCATGAATACAATAATTAATCCCCTCCTATATAAATAACAGCCAAATGTTATAAAAGTCTCTGTCTCGCCGATAGAGACTTTTTTTTATTGGCTTAGGTTCATCTTAAACATTGAAATTTTGTTTTTCCTGAGCTTCAATTTGATGAGTTTAACACAGGTAAAAGCATATTTTTAGCCAAAACAATTACACCGAGGTCTATTTAACGATTTGGGTTGTCTTAATAAATGGTGTGTTTCTAGGGCTTTTAAAGAAAATCAGCAAATAATCATTAAAAAAGAAAAAAAAACATGGAAAAAGAGAGTTTGCTCATTAATTAAGTGTACTTTTGTTGCGTAAATATCAATTAATATTAAATTTTATTATGAACATTTTTTGTGGAAGTCTTCCTTTTAGCATGCAAGATAATGATTTAAAGGAACTATTTGAAGAGTACGGCGAAGTTACTGACGCCAAGATTATTAAAGACAAATTTTCAGGTCGCAGTAAAGGTTTTGGATTTGTTGAAATGTCTGACGACAATAACGCTCAACAAGCAATTGAAGAGCTTAATGGCGCAGAAGTTAACGGTCGTG
>JAQUGA010000140.1 GCA_028684405.1 Bacteroidales bacterium
GTTTCAGCAGTTATTGAAACAGTTACAACCCATGCTTGAGTCGTGGTTCCATCTTCTGCAGTTACATTATACGTAACTGGAGCTGTGAAATCATTGGCAGTGGTTCCACTTACTTGAGCAACAGCACACACTTTTGCAGTTGCACCTGTGGATAATGTGAAAGTAGGAACTAAAGCAGTAACGTCTGTTCCAGAAGGTACCGTTAAAGCCACTGTATGAGCGGTAGCATCAACAATGCCAGTAACAGCAGGAGATGTTAAGTCAAAGGTTAGGATGTCAGTTTCAGTTGAGGCAGGATCAGTAGTTACTGTTACAGTTACAACCCATGCTTGCGTTGTTGTTCCGTCTTCTGCAGTTACATTATACGTAACTGGAGCTGTGAAATTATTGGCAGTGGTTCCACTTACTTGAGCAACAGCACCCACTTTTGCAGTTGCACCTGTGGATAATGTGAAAGTAGGAACTAAAGCAGTAACGTTTGTTCCAGAAGGTACCGTTAAGGCCACTGTATGAGCGGTAGCATCAACAATGCCAGTAACAGCAGGAGATGTTAAGTCAAAGGTTAGGATGTCAGTTTCAGTTGAGGCAGGATCAGTAGTTACTGTTACAGTTACAACCCATGCTTGCGTTGTTGTTCCGTCTTCTGCAGTTACATTATACGTAACTGGAGCTGTGAAATTATTGGCAGTGGTTCCACTTACTTGAGCAACAGCACCCACTTTTGCAGTTGCACCTGTGGATAATGTGAAAGTAGGAACTAAAGCAGTAACGTCTGTTCCAGAAGGTACCGTTAAAGCCACTGTATGAGCAGTAGCATCAACAAGGCCTGTAGCAGCTGGAGTGGTTAAATTAAAGCTTAAGATATCGTTTGCAGTGCTTGCTACTTTGGTTTTTAGACCCACAACTGGTACTCCATCATAAGAATACCAACCCCAAGTTGAATTTACTTTTAAGTAAGCAACTCCAGCAATAGAATTGTCTCCAGCAAAATCACCATCAGAACCAATAGAAAGAGTGTCTGAACCCATTGTCCCCGTAATTGCAAAAGTTGCAGCCAAAAACTCATTAGCCGCTACTGTATATGGAGTGGTAAATGCAAGAGTTTTTATGTTGGGAGTTCCTGAATAAGCCATAGCAGATACTGGAACAACTGCAGTGGAAGCAACCAATGTTTTTGCATTGGTCGTTATGTTTACTTTGTACAATTTTCCCTGAATGGATGGTGTTCCGTGTGATCTATATATAGGAACTGTGATAGAATCAATTCGATCAGCTGTTTTGAAATGGTAAGTAGCACCATATTCCATGCCAGAAGCTGCTGGAGCACTTGTGCCAAAGCTATAAGAATTAACCAGAGAATTGACATTTAGTGTTCTCCAATATTCAGAAAGCTCAGAATATATAGTCATTGTGTCACCAATGTTATTCAGTGGATTGGCGTCAACTTCGGTTTGGGTATAGGAATAGGCTATTTTGTATTCCGTAGAAACGGTTTCAATAGGAATAAACCTAGTCCATAATGTATCTTTTGCAAAAGGTGCTAAAGAGGGAATCGCAGCACTAGTAGCGGTATAAGTTCCTGCATTTACATTTATATTCATAGCTACATTCGTTTGAGCAAGAAGTCCAATATTTTCCAATGCTCCGCCGCAATAAATGGTGTCCAATTGTTTTACAGGAACAACCATGAAATAATCCCAGCCATTCATGTCAACATATGAACTTCGTGCTGCAATATCATTGTTTTCAATACTTTCAATTAATAAATCATCAATGAGCCACCAATATCCACAACCTGCGTTTGTACCCATAGAACTTGGGCTATAGAATGTGAACTTGACATAAACAGTAGCCTGATTTCCGGCTACTGAAGATATGTTAATTTTTGTTGTTTGGCCATTTGCTGTGTTTTTATTGTTTGCAAAAGTAGCATGTACTGGGAATTTAGTCCAAGTTGTGCCATTGTTGCTCACATAAACAAAAGTACTGTCATAAAAACGTTTATAATATTCCTGAAAACTTAAACTGACATTCGGGTGTCCTGAGCAGTTAATTGCTGTGACATTTTGAATACTTGCAACTTGATTTCCAGTACAATCATTATCTGAATCAAAAAAAGCAAAACCATTCGCTGCAGTTGTAGAGGTAAGTGGTCCGCCAGAAAAATCGCCAATTGGACCAACCGTATTAATTTGCCAATTACCAGTTCCTGCTGTATTAGTCATCAACCAATCAGCAGGATTTGAAAAATCATTGCTCCAGATTAGTGCTTTGGAGGTGCTTGCTTGTCCATATCCTGTTTGGGAAGGACTGATAGTTCTCATTTCTGTGTTTTTCGCCCGATGAATTTCTAAATTCTTTAGACCTTTTTGTTGTTGTGCAAAACTTGCATTTCCAAAAATCAGAAACGCTATTAATGCGTAAGTAATTTTTTTCATTTTTTTTCAATTTTAGTTTGTAAATAATTTTTTTAGTTTGTTTATTTTTGCAAAAATAGTCTTTTAATTTATACTTTGGTGTTTTTTTTCGAATTATTGAAGAGAAATATTTTATTAAGAAATGATAATGTTAATATTTAAGCAAGGTTTCGTTATTTAAATTTATAAAAAAAACCATTCTGAATATAAAAATATCAGAATGGTTTTGGAGGAAAACAGAAATTTTTTATTACTTCAATTTTTCCAATGCTTTTTTAATTCTTGCCACTGCTTCAATTAATTTGTCTGTAGAAGTTGCATATGAAAGTCGGATGCAGTCTGGGTCGCCAAATGCACTTCCAGGAACCAAAGCCACTTGTGCTTCATAAAGTAGATAGAAACATAAATCATTGCCATCTTTAATGTCGTATTTATCATATTTTTTCCCATAATAGTATTTTACATCTGGGAAAAAATAGAATGCACCTTGGGGCAAGTTTACGTGTATATTAGGGATTTCTTTTAATAAATTAAACATAACGTCTCTTCTTTCCATAAATGTTTTTCTCATTTCATGAATAGAAGCATCGGTAGCAGGATTAATCTCCATGGCTTTTATTGCCGCTCTTTGCGAAATAGAAGAAGTTCCTGACGTAATTTGTCCTTGTATTTTATCGCAGGCTTTTGCAATAGATGCTTGTGCTGCCATAAAGCCAATTCTCCATCCCGTCATGGCGTATCCTTTAGAAACTCCATTAATGGTGATAACTTGATCTTTTATGGCTGAAAATTGAGCCAAACTTTCATGTTTGCCTTCAAAATTAATATGTTCGTAAATTTCGTCTGCCATTACAAATACATGTGGATGACGTTCTAAAACTTTGGCAATTCCTGCTAATTCCTCTTTTGTATAAAGCATTCCCGTTGGATTTGAAGGACTGCTAAACATTATAAGTTTGGTTTTTGGAGTGATGGCTTTTTCCAACTGCTCTGGAGTAACTTTGAAATTGTTTTCAATGCCACAGCGTACAAAAACGGAAGTTCCTTCTGCTAACTTTACAATTTCTTTGTACGAAACCCAGTAGGGAGTAGGGATGATAACTTCATCGCCAGGGTTTACTAATACCATAACCGCATTGGCGATGGATTGTTTTGCACCGGTAGAAACAATGATTTGATCCATTGTGTAGTCCAAGTTATTATCGCGTTTTAGTTTTTCTACGATTGCTTTGCGTAATTCTGGATAACCAGGTACGGGAGAATAGTGCGACCAGTTTTCATCGATGGCTTGCTTTGCAAACTCCTTAATAGGTTCTGGAGTGTTAAAATCAGGCTCGCCAATACTTAAACTGATGACGTCCATTCCCTGTGCTTTGAGTTCACGCGCAATACGTGTCATGGCTAAAGTTTCTGACTCAGCCATTTCGGTTACTCTTCTTGATAAAAATTCCATGCTATAAATATTTATTGTTATTTTTTTCAAACTTCGATACAAAGTTACTAATATTTCAATAGGCAAGGTGGTTTTTTTGTATTTCTTCATTTCATTTTTTTGTTTGTAAATCATCATATAGAGAGGTGTTTTCGAGCTTTTTATTTTGTTTTACAATCAATCAAATTTTAAGTACTTGATTTTTGCCACCTTGCCTTTTAAAATTGTATTTTTGCTTTTTAAATAATGAAAAATTCGCATGAGAATTGCTATTGTCGGTGGAGGTGCTGCCGGTTTTTTTGCCGCTATTAATGTGAAGGAGAATTATCCTGAAGCATATGTTGTGATTTTCGAAAAATCATCCTCTGTTCTTTCAAAACTAAAGATTTCTGGCGGAGGAAGGTGCAATATTACCAATGCTGCTAAATCCATCAATGAACTTTCAAAGGCTTACCCCAGAGGTGAAAAAGCTCTTAAAAAAATGTTTCAGCGGTTTAGCAATGTGGATGCCATGGAGTGGTTTCAAAAACGGGGACTTCCTTTGACAATTCAGCAAGATAACTGTGTTTTTCCTGTTTCCCAAAATTCTCAATCAGTTATTCATTGTTTTTTAAACCTATGTGAAAAACTAAATATTGCAATCAAGCTAAATTCGGGGGTTCGTTCATTGCAAATGCAAAATGATAAATTTATTCTTGGTTTTCAAGATGGAAATCGAGATTCAGAAGAATTTGATTTTGTTATTGTTACCACAGGCGGTTCGCCCAAACCTGAGGGATTGGATTGGTTGAAAAAACTCGGTCACGAAATTTCTACACCCGTGCCTTCACTGTTTTCTTTAAGTATTAAGGATCAGAAGTTAAACAAACTTATGGGGATTGTGGTGGAGGATGTAGTTTTGAAAATTCAAAGCGAAAAGTTCAGTTCAAACGGAGCTTTGTTGATTACCCATTGGGGCATAAGCGGCCCGGCAACGCTCAAATTGAGTTCATTTGCAGCTCGTTTTATGAATGAAAAAAACTACGCTTTCAAACTTCTGGTAAATTGGGTGGGAGGTCGAAATGATGAGTTGATTGTCCAAGAGTTATGGAATATTTCACAGAATCATCAAGCTAAAATAATGACCAATTATCGACCATTTAATTTGCCAACAGCTCTTTGGCAATCGATTTTGGATAAATGCAATATTTCGCATTCTAAATTGTGGGGAGATTGCGGGAAAAACGATTTTAATAAAATTGCCAATTCACTGAGTTGTGACATTTATTCTGTTGCTGGCAAAACCGCTTTTAAGGAAGAATATGTTACATGTGGCGGGGTCAGTTTGAGCAGTATTGATTCGAAAACATTGCAAAGTAGTTTTTGTAAAAATCTCTTTTTTGCAGGCGAAGTTCTAGATATAGATGGAATTACCGGAGGGTTTAATTTTCAGGCAGCATGGACTACAGCTTATATTGCTTCGTTTTTAGGGAAATAATTTTCAAACTGTATTTAGAAAAATCGTTAATAGGTAAGTCAAGATTTATACATCTATATTATTTTTGATTACATTTGTGATAAACTAATAAAAACAAAATGTATCATTTTTTTTATTTTGCCAACAATCAGAGTTACGGCCCATATTCTAAAGAGCAAATTCTGGACTTAAACCTTCCCGATGATACCCAAATTTGGGATAATAGAACCAAGGATTGGAAAGAATTAAAGTATGTTTTTGGAACAAACTTGGTTTCGGAAAATACGGACATTAAACTTGATATGTCAGAAATGGACTGGTTTAGGTATGTCAATATTGGAAAGACTTCCAACTATATTGAAAAGAAGATTCGAAATTATAAAATTTCTTTCTGGTTTATGTCGGTTTTTCTTGTTCTACAGATTGGAGTTATTGGATACACATATCAGAGATTCTCTTATTATTATCCGATTTTCGATATTGAAAATTTTCTTTCCATGATTGGAATTATGGGTTCTTCTTTTATTTTAAGGTTTGGCTTTTTGATTTCAGGCTTAATCTTTTTAATAAATTTATGTGAGATAATTTATTATTCATGGAGGATTTCTGAGCCCAATCGTGATAATGTTAGCGGTTTAAAAGTCATTGGATTTTTATTTATACCATTTTACAACATTTATTGGGTGTTTTATGTTTTTTCAAACCTACCCAAATTTTTGCTTTCTAAGGCTCAACAATGGGGACTCTCAAATTCAGCTTCTATTTCAGAATCCCTGGTAATAACAACATCGATTGTAGCAATGCTATCGCTCATTCCATTTATCAATTTCTTTGTTTTTGTCCCTTTTTTAGTTTTGTCGTACATATATATACTGAAAATTGCCGATTATACGCATTTGCTTTATCGTCAAATTGAAATGAGTAAAAAGAAATCATACATTTAATAATATTTTTATATGAAAATAAATCTTAGAAAACTTTTCGACTTTACTCTTTTTTTATTTTTATCTCTTACAATTACTGCTCAAAATAAGACTTCCATCATTAATGATGCGTCTTTTGATTCGGTAAATGTTCTGATTAAAGTTGCTTTTGGAAATACAAATGTGAACGTCTCTCAACAAAAATGTGGAAATAAATTCGAGCGTAAATACTTGCTCACTGTTACGCAGGATTTGGATCATTTTGGCAATTCTGAAGAGAAATTTCAACAAAGAGTATTCTTGTTTCATAAGTCATATACCAAACCTGTTGTCTTTGTTACCGAAGGGTATGATGCTTCGTATGCCGAATCGCCAGCCTACAATCATGAGCTTTGCGATATGCTGGATGCAAATTTGAT
>JAQUGA010000141.1 GCA_028684405.1 Bacteroidales bacterium
GTCGCTTAGAAACCAACTTAATTTGGATTTCTCTTTTTATGGCTCTTGCACCCATGCTCGGATTTACAGGTACTGTTGTGGGTATGATTCAAGCGTTTGACTCTATTGAAGCAGCCGGTGATATTTCCCCAACCGTTGTTGCTGGAGGTATGAAGGTAGCTCTTTTAACAACTGTTTTTGGTCTTATCGTAGCAATTATTCTTCAAATTTTTTACAACTATCTTGTTTCTAAAATTGAAGGACTTGTAAATACAATGGAAGATGCAACTATTTCTTTTATGGACATTATTATTAAAAATAAAAAATAGTTTCGACTTAAATTAAGAGAAGAAACATTTTTTAAATTTAATGACTAAAAACAACAACATGAAAAATAAAATAATCAACATCATAATCTTGGTCATCGGTGTTTTAGCAACATTAGCTTGTGTTATGTTTGCTTTAAAATATGATGCCGCAGATCCTGAAAAAGCAAGCTTCTTTCAAGATTCATCGATGTATGTCACTTATTTCTTGTTTTTTCTTGCCGCATTAATTGCCATTGGTTTTGCAGTGGTACAAATAATCAGCAATTTTAAACAAGCAAAAACAGGATTGTTTGCTGTACTTGGCCTAGTCCTGCTTTTTGGAGTTACGTACCTACTTTCAGGTCCAAGTAATTCAGTCGTCGAACAAAAGTTTGAAGTCACTACTCATATGGCGAAAGTCATCGGTGGTGGTATACTTTCTACATACTTACTTGTAGCTATCGTGATCCTAACCATTATTTGGTCAACAATTGCAAGTAGATTAAAAAATTAAAAATTAAAAGTCATGGGCAAAAAAACCCCTCAAATAAATTCAGGAGCAATGGCGGATATTTCGTTTTTGCTTCTAACGTTCTTTTTGCTTACATCGTCTATTAGCACCGATCAAGGAATTTCTAGGGTTTTACCTCCTCCTGTTCCAAAAGATGTAAAACCACCAGACATCAACAAACGTAACATCATGGAAGTGTTGGTTAATCAATTCGACCAATTGCTGATTAATGGTGAACCCGGTACTGTTGATGATTTGAAAAGAGAGGCTATGATTTTCGTAGAAAATCCTACTGACGATCCGCGCTATTCTGTAAGTGAAGTAAAAGAGATTGACCTATTGGGGCCTGTGAGGGTCAGTAAGGGTGTTATTTCACTTCAAAATGACCGAGGCACTTCATATAATATGTATATTCAAGTTCAAAACGAACTAACGAAAGCATATAATGAATTACGTGATAAATTATCACGTCAGAAATTTAGCAAGAAATACGACGAATTGACAAGCGAAGAACAACGTAAGGCCATTGGAGAAGCTATTCCAATTAGTATTTCCGAGGCTGAACCTAAAAATATTGGAGGATAAATTATGGGAAGATTTTCAAAAGCAGGTAAAAAAGAGACTCCGGAAATTAATACCGGTTCAATGTCTGACATTATTTTTATGTTTCTCTTCTTCTTTATGGTTATTACTAAAATGCGAGAAACCCAATTATTTGTCAGAGTAACTCCTCCTCAAGCTTCGGAAATTCAAAAACTTGAAAAGAAGAGTTTGGTGAGTAGTATTTATATTGGATCACCAATTCGGACTCAGTTATATGGAACAGCACCCCGTATTCAACTAAACGATCAGTTTGCTGAACCTTCTAACATTCCAGAGTTTGTAGCCAAAGAAAAAATGGCTCGTAATGAATTTGAAAGAAATCAAATTGTAAACTCTTTGAAAGTAGATGGCGAAGTAAAAATGGGTATTGTTACCGATGTAAAACAAGAATTACGGAAGGCTGACTCCAGAAGAGTTAACTATGCAACTCGTAAAAAAGTTTAATAGATAAAATCTAATAATAAAAAAAACTCAGTCAATTGACTGAGTTTTTTTTTATCTCTATTTCTTTATTATTCTCTTTCGTTATATTCTATAGCTGCTTTTACAAAGTGAACAAAAATGGGATGATGATTGGCTACAGTACTTTTGTATTCTGGATGAAATTGTACCGCAACAAACCATGGGTGTGAAGGCAGTTCTAGAATTTCAACCAAGTTTTGTTTTTGATGGATGCCTGAAAACACCATTCCTGCGTTTTGGAAGTCTTTTAGATAGTGGTTATTAAACTCATATCTATGACGATGTCTCTCTTCAATCACATCCTTTTGATAAATTTCAGCGGCTTTTGTGTTCGACTTAATGGCACATGAATAAAGCCCTAATCGCATGGTTCCGCCTTTCATGTCTGTTTCTTTTTGATCAGCCATAATATCAATCACCGGATTTGTGGTGTTTTTATCAATCTCAGTGGTATGAGCATCTGGTAGGTTCATTACATTTCTGGCAAATTCAATTACGGCACATTGCATTCCAAGGCAGATTCCTAAAAATGGTATATTGTTTTCTCGTGCCCATTGAACGGCTAATATTTTTCCTTCAATTCCTCTTTCGCCAAAGCCAGGTGCTACTAAAACACCGCTGTTTCCAGCTAGTTTTTCTTCAATATCGTCTACAGACAGGTATTCGGAATGAATCATGTTTATTTTCACTTTGCAGTCGTTAGAGACTCCAGCGTGTACAAAAGATTCTAAAATAGATTTATAAGCATCTTTTAATTCAACATATTTTCCGACCAATGCAATATTAACCTCTTTAGAGGGATTGTGAAGTCCCTTCAAAAACTCTTTCCACTGCACCAAATCTGGTTCGGGTGTCCCCACGATTCCCATTTTTCGAAGAACTTCTGTGTCAAGAGCCTCTTCGTACATCAATAAAGGCACGTCATAAATGCTTTTGGCATCAATGGATTCAATCACCGAAGTAGGATCTACGTTACAAAACAAAGCAATCTTATTTCGCATGGATTCATTCATATGATGTTCGGTGCGACAGACAATAATATCGGGTTGAACTCCTTGTTCGAGCAATGTTTTTACAGAATGTTGTGTGGGTTTGGTTTTCAATTCTCCGGCGGCTGCCAAATAAGGAACCAAAGTTAAGTGAACAGAAATACATTTGTTTCCCATTTCCCATTTTAACTGCCTTAGAGCTTCTATAAAAGGGAAGGATTCAATGTCTCCAACGGTTCCACCAATTTCGGTAATTACAAAATCGTATTGACCAACACTTCCTAGAATTTTTACACACCGAATAATTTCATCGGTAATATGAGGAACGACTTGAACGGTTTGTCCTAAATAGTCACCTCTGCGTTCTTTATTGATGACGGATTGATAAATCTTACCCGTTGTAACATTATTGGCTTGAGAAGTTGGGACATTGGAAAAGCGCTCATAATGGCCTAAATCCAGATCTGTTTCGGCACCATCATCGGTAACAAAGCATTCTCCATGTTCATACGGATTTAGTGTGCCTGGATCAATATTAATGTATGGATCTAGCTTTTGAATTGTAACGGTAAACCCTCGTGCTTTTAATAGTTTTGCTAAAGAAGCAGATATAATACCTTTGCCCAGAGAGGAAGCAACGCCACCTGTAACAAAAATATATCGTGATCTTTGATTCATGTTTGAATATTTAATCCGATTAATGGAAATGTTGTTTGTAAAAAAACAAAAATACAATTTCTTTTTTGAAATTGTATTTCGTTTGCAAATATCTGAAAACTTGTTTAATATCAGATAAAAAAAAATGTTTTTAACACTAAACTACCAGAATTTATTGAATGGTTTAGAATTTATAAATATGTTTTCAGATTGCTGCTTCTAGAATTTTGTTTAAGTCTTCTAATGGCTCTCTCTTTTATTTGACGAACTCTTTCTCGAGTTAAGTCAAATTTTGCTCCAATCTCATCCAAAGTTAGTTCGTGACTAACTCCAATGCCAAAGTATAAGTTTAAAATATCTTTTTCTTTGTCGCTTAAAGAAGATAAGGTTCGTTGTATTTCGTTAAACAAAGACTCTTGCATCAGCTCTTCGTCGGTATTAGAATTGTCTTCAGGAACAAAAGTGTCTACAAAACGAGTGTCGTCCTCATATGAAATGGGAGCGTCCATGGATACATATTTGGAATTGATTTTCATTACATCCCGAACTTTGTATTCTGGTAAATCTAGGGCTTCCGAAATTTCGGTTACTGTTGGCGGTCTTTCGAACATCTGCTCTAACTTCGAGATTTGCTTCTTGACTTTATTTAAAGAACCAACTTGATTTAGTGGTAGACGCACAATTCTAGATTGTTCGGCAATAGCTTGCAAAATAGCTTGGCGAATCCACCACACGGCATACGATATAAATTTAAAACCTCGGGTTTCATCAAATCTTCCAGCAGCTTTAATCAATCCTAAATTTCCCTCATTTATCAAATCGGGCAAACTTAATCCTTGATTTTGATACTGTTTTGCTACCGACACCACAAACCTTAAATTTGCTTTTGTCAGTTTTTCTAGAGCTATTTGATCTCCCAGCTTTATTCGTTTTGCCAACTCTACCTCTTCGTCAGGGGTAATCATCTCCTCTTTTCCAATGTCTTGGAGATATTTGTCCAAAGAAGCGGTTTCGCGATTGGTGATTGATTTCGATATCTTTAATTGTCTCATATAATTTTGTAAGTTTCTAAGCTAGTATTTATCTCTACCTAACTAACTTATAATGTCAATATTTGTTCAACGAAATTAGAGTATTTTGTTAGAAAGAAAAAATATAATAACATTATTTATGTTAAAATGCTAATATTGAGCATTAAAGCCTGAAACTGCTAAGTGCCAATCGCATAATAGACCTTCATTCCATTGGGATATATTCCATCAATTAAAAGACTTCCGTTGGGCTTGCTGATGATTTCTTCTATTTGTTCAACGTTTTCAATTGCTTTTCTATTGATGGATAGAACGATAAATCCTTCGCGAATGCCTGCACTTTGAAAAATTCCGGGTTCTACTTTCATCACTTGAACTCCAGATCTGATTCGTAAAGTCTTTTTAAGTTTTACATCTACTTCACCAAAGGTGACTCCAAGTTGAGTAATTTGATTTTTCTGCTCTTTTGTGATAACATCCATCGTTCCTGATTTATTTCGAAGCGTCATTACAATGGTTCGATTTTTATTATTTTTTTGAATTATCGCTTCTACTTTGTCACCAGGACGATATTGAGCCAAGATTTCCTTTAATTCGGCATATGTATTTACAGGATGATTGTTCAGAGAAAGAAGAATATCTCCTTCACGAATGCCTGCAGCGTATGCAGAGCCGTTTTCATCAACATGATTAATTAAAATCCCTTTTATTTCTTCCAATTTTAGCTCGTTTGCCATTTTACTGTTTATCTCCGAAAAAGAGGCACCCAGATAAACTTGTTGAACAATTCCGTGAAGTTTTAAATCTTCCGTCACCTTTTTTACAATGTTTGAAGGAATGGCAAAAGAATAACCTGAAAAAGAGCCAGTACGAGATGCAATAGCTGCATTTATGCCAATTAATTCTCCTTTTGTATTAACCAATGCACCACCACTATTTCCTTGATTTACAGCAGCATCTGTTTGGATGAAAGATTCAATTGAACTGCTCTTTCCTAAAATGTTCAGATTTCTGGCTTTGGCACTCACGATACCTGCCGTTACGGTAGACGTTAGATTGAATGGATTTCCAACAGCCAACACCCATTCTCCGACACGAACATTATCAGAATTGGCAAATTGCAAAAAAGGAAGGTTTTTCGCTTGAATTTTAATCAAAGCCAAATCCGTTAAAGGATCTGTTCCCACAATTTCTCCTTCAAATTCTCGCTTGTCATTCAAAGTGACCAGTATTGCATTGGCATCTTGAACAACATGATTGTTAGTTACAATATAGCCATCAGAAGTAATAATGACTCCCGAGCCAGTGGCAATAATGGGATAGCGTTTGGACTCATTTTTAAAACCAAAAAACTCAAAAAAAGGATCGTTTAAACCAAAGAAATCGTCGTAAACACTGCTTTTTCTTTCAAATTCGGTTTTAATATGGACAACAGTATGTATGCTTTTTTCAGCAGCGATTGTGAAATCCAATTCAGCAGGTACAGATGCCGTTCTTTGACTGAATGCGAAAACGCTTATAGTGGATAAAAACATCCATAAAAAAATCTTCTTATTCATACTTTTTTATTTTTTAAAATAATATTTGACAAAAATAGTTCTCCTAAAACAACGGAGTCTCAATATAATGCAAAGGATGTACCATTTGTTTGTACACTGAACTTAAGTTTTGTTAATTCGGGATGATTATCGCTTTTCTCGATTTGTTATTATGGATTCTTATGCAATTGCTATTGTTTGCAAATATCATTAGGAAAGACAAATCACATTAACAAACTTTAGAAAAACATCAACTGACAAAGTTGACAATTTGTCAGTTTTTTTTATAACTTTGTCATCTCTAAAACAATAATTATTAATGGATATTCAGTCTGTAAAATTAAGATTTGGAATTATTGGCAATTCTGTATTACTGGAGCGAGCCATTCGCATTGCGATGCAGGTGGCTCCCACAGATTTATCGGTGTTGATAACGGGAGAAAGTGGAGTTGGTAAAGAAAGTTTCCCCAAAATAATTCATCAAAACAGTGCTCGCAAGCACGGCCCATATATTGCTGTAAACTGTGGTGCTATCCCAGAAGGAACCATAGATTCTGAATTAT
>JAQUGA010000142.1 GCA_028684405.1 Bacteroidales bacterium
ATCTAATTCGTGAAAGCAGTATTGAATTCCGTTTGGAAAATTACACATTGGCTTTGCAGTACTATTTTAAGGCGGATTCTCTTTTTGAAGGACACAAACTCGATAAAAATGGGGTGCGTCGAAGTTCAATTAGTTCATTCTTTTATCAGTCCATAGAAAACAACCCCATTTTTGCAACATTAAGTAATTCTACTTTATACCAAAAACCAGAATATGCCTTTGAATTATTAGAATTGTTGAAAAAACGTGGTATCGCATCTTCTAAAACAAGAATCATTCAAAAACAATTGGCTTCTTTTCTGAAAAATCGTGATAAAATCAGTTTTTCTAATTTATCCAAATCAGAAAGACTCAAACAATATCCTGTTCAGGGAAAATGGTATGTGTGGTTTTGGCTCTATTATTTTCTATAATTTAAAAAGTCATTCCTTTTTCTTTCATAAAAACATTGAGTTTTCTTGTTAATCTCAAAACAAAAAGGGACAATGCATGCATTCTCCCTTTTTTAAATTCTAGAATCAGATTTTTATTTCATAAAATCATAAACAAAATCTGTAGGTGCATTAAATGTTTCTTTAATCGTTCTTGGGCTGACCCAGCGAATCAGATTTAAAGGACCACCTGCTTTATCATTGGTACCTGAAGCTCTTGCTCCACCAAAAGGTTGCATTCCAACCACTGCTCCGGTCGGTTTGTCGTTGATGTAGAAGTTTCCAGCAGCGTGGCGTAGTTTATCGGTAGCTTTGATAACAGCGTATTTTTCCGTTGCAAAAATAGCTCCTGTTAATGCGTAAGGTGAAGTTCTGTCGCATAAATCCAAGGTTGCTTCATAATCTTCATCTTTATAAACATAAATGGTAACAATAGGTCCAAAAATTTCTTCTTTCATGCTTACGAAATCAGGATTGGTTGTGACAATAATTGTAGGCTCAACAAAGTAACCCACTGATTTATCGCCATTTCCGCCAAGAATGATTTCGCATTCGGATGATTTTTTAGCTAAATTAATGTAAGACATACAGTTGTCGAATGATTTCTCATCGATCACCGCATTTACAAAATTGGTAAAGTCAGTTACAGGTCCCATTTTGATGCGACTTCCTTGTTCTAGCAAGTATCCTTTAATTTCATTCCAAAGTGATTTTGGAATATAGCTGCGAGAAGAAGCGGAGCATTTTTGTCCTTGATATTCAAACGATCCCATTGTTATTGCTGTTGCTACTTGAAGTGGATTGGCAGAAGAGTGTGCAAAAATAAAGTCTTTTCCTCCTGTTTCTCCAACAATTTTTGGATACGATTTGAATTCGGATAAGTTTTCACCTACTGTTTTCCATAAGTGATTAAAAGTACCGCTGGATCCTGTAAAATGGATTCCTGCTAGATCTTTATGTTTTAATGCAACACCGCCAACAGTAGCGCCAGGTCCGGGAAGGAAATTGATTACGCCGTCGGGCATGCCTGCTTCTTTGTAGATTTTCATCAACAAATAGTTGGATAAAACAGAAGTTTGAGCGGGTTTCCAAATGGTTGTATTTCCCATTAAAACAACTGACATATTAAGATTGGAAGCAATGGCTGTAAAATTAAATGGCGAAATGGTGAAAACAAAACCTTCAAGAGGACGATATTCAACTCTGTTTATTTGTCCGAAAGTAGATTTTGGTTGATCTGCATAAACTTTAGAAGCATAATAAGCATTGTATCTTAAAAAATCAACGGTTTCGCAAGTTGAATCAATTTCTGCTTGGTGTGGGTTTTTGCTTTGTCCCAACATTGTGGTTGCTAAAATTTCATAGCGATATTTTGTAGCAATAAGGTCAGCCACTTTTAGAATGATGGAAGAACGGTCAACCCACGACATGTTTTCCCACTCTTTTTTTGCTTCAAGTGCTGCTTTTATGGCTGCATTAACTTCCACTTCACTCGCTAAATGACAGCGTCCAATAACGTGTTGGTGGTCATGCGGCATGACTACATTTTTGATGTTGCCAGTTTTTACCTCTTTTCCGCCAATAATCAAAGGTATCTCTACCACTTGTTCCATTTGGCGTTTCAATGCAGCTTCGAGCAATGCTCGTTCGGTTGAGCCTTTGGCAAACTTTAATACGGGCTCATTTTGAGGATTGGGGAATGAAAAAATTGCGTTATTCATATTTATTGTAATTTAGTTTATCAAATAGCGCGTTGCAAATAATACAACTGGATAGCAAAGATAATATTTTTTAATTTCGTTCACGGGTAATCAAAAATATTATTATGAAATTTTAGTTATTTCAAGGGTGAACATTTTTTTTGCCTCCAAGGATAGTTGTGGTTCTCGAGCATGTTAGAAGGAAATTGTATGCAAATATGGTTTGTCTCTCAACTAAAGAATTTGTTTTTCCAAAATATGTCTGTTTCTTGCGTTTTGAAATAAAATTTTATGGTATGAATTATCAACAAAGATAATTTCCATTTATTCAGACACTTAGGATAGGTATTAACATCCGGAAAAAAGATATAGAGAAAGGGAAATACATATCTAAATAAAAAACGCTAAATTCGCACTTGGATGTATAAAATAAAAAAAATGCAAAAAATTATTGTTTTTCTGGTTATATCTATGTTTTTAGGAGGCTTACAAGCTCAAACTGGTAATCGGAAGCAACCCAAAGGCGATCGTGATAAAGCCATCGAATTATATAAAGTTGGGAATTTTTATGGAGCCATTGTAGAACTTGAACGTTTGGTTGTTTCAGAGCCCAATGATCTAACTTTCAAGGCTTTGTTGGGTTATGCTTATTTGAATACCAACATTGATAAAACAAAAGCCATTGAGCTCTTTGAAGCCATTATAAAAGATTCTAAATCCGATTATTATTCCCATTATGACTTAGGACGTGCTTATATGATGGATTATCGATTTGATGATGCCATTGAGCAATTTAAGCTTTTTTCAGCCAAACTAAAAGGAAGTGAAAAAGATTTGCCCATCCCTACATCCCGAATTATTGAAATGTGTGAATATGGCAAAATAGCTCTAAAAAATCCAGCCAATGTAACCATACAAAACATTGGTGTTGAGATTAATTCTGAATATCCCGACTACAATGCCTTTGTTGATGAGTCTGAAACTGTCTTGTTGTTTACGTCTAGAAGAAAAGGAAATATTGGGAATTTTCAGGATACAGATGGTTTATTAACGGCTGATGTTTTCATGAGTACAGCATGGGAGGATGTGTGGTTAAAACCCCGCCGAATGACCTCTGTCGTTAATACTTATTTGATAGAGGAGAGTGTTGGTATGTCTGCAGATGGTGAAGATTTGCTCATATATGTGTACAATGAAAACGGTATAGATGATGTTTTTATATCTTCAAAAAAGGGACGTCATTATAAAAAATCTGAATATTTAATGATAAATTCAAAATATGAAGAGTCTAGTGCTGCCATGTCGCCCGATAAAAGATATATAATTATATCCTCTAAAAGACCTGGAGGTTTTGGAGGTAGTGATTTGTATATATCCAAAAAACTTCCGAATGATTCATGGTCTGAACCTCGAAATTTAGGCCCTACTATTAATACGGAATATGATGAAGATTTTCCTAGTTTTTCGCCATGTGCCACCAAGCTTTATTTTGCATCCAAGGGTCACCAGGGCATGGGAGGATATGATTTGTTTAAAAGCGATATCGATTTGCCTACTTCAAGCTTTTCTGTTCCCCAAAACTTGAAATACCCGATTAATACCCCCGATGATAATAAAACAATATCATTCACCCGTTCTGGAAGATATGCTTATATTGCCGATTTGAGAAAAGAAGGACACGGGAATTTGGATATTTATAAAGTTATTTTCCATGATATTCCGGCTCCATATGTTACCTATGCAGGAAACATTTTCGATAAAGATTCTGTAGATATATATGAAGCTCAGCGACTTGCCATTGATAAAACAAAGGCCCAAATTGCTCAATTTGAAAATGATATTATTAAGGAGCAAAAAACCATTGAAAGCATGAGGGGTAAAATTGAAGATGTTAGAACCGATTCAAGCGCTCTTGGTGTTAAGAAACTAACGGCATACGAACGCTTATTGTTAGAATCTGAAAACAATGTTATTCAAATTAAAGAAGTGGATATACCAAATGCTAGAAAAAAACTTCAAGAGTTTGAAGAGGAGATTGTTGTGAAAATTAATTTGATAGATCCGAAAACAAAAAAAACAATATCTGTTTTTACACCTCACAAACAAACTGGAGAATTTGCCATAATTGCACAACCAGGAATATATATATTATCAGTTGTGTCAAATAAATTTAAAACCTGGGAAACAGAATTTGAGATTCCTGAGCGAGAACCGGCTGCCGATCCATATATGTTTGACATACACATAGAAAAGCCCGCTCCTAAGAAGAGATAAACTGCCTTTTTATTTAACTTAGCATTTGGGAAACATTTTGTTCAAATGCAAAAAAAAAACAATTATGAAACTGAATTTACAAAATCCACTCGCTTTTTTCGACCTTGAAACTACTGGAATGAATGTAGTAAAAGATCGCATTGTTGAAATTTGTATTATTAAAATAATGCCTGATGGTTCAAGTGTCACAAAACATGATTTGATTAATCCGACGATTCCCATTCCTAAAGAGGTGACAGAAATCCATGGAATTAGTGATAAAGATGTGGTCGACAAACCCACTTTTGCTCAAGTGGCACAAGATTACTCCAGTTTTATAGAAAAGTGCGACATGGCGGGTTTTAATTCCAATAAATTTGATGTGCCTCTCCTTGCCGAAGAGTTTGCTCGAGTTGGAATTGATTTTGAAATTAAAGGACGCCGGTTTATTGATATTCAGAATATTTTCCATAAAATGGAACCCAGAAATTTATCCGCTGCTTATAAGTTTTATTGCAACAAAGATCTGGAAAATGCCCATACTGCTGAAGCTGATGCTCGAGCAACATATGAAATTATGCTTGCTCAAATTCAACGCTATCAGGATGTAGATTACAAAGATAAAGATGGAAAAATAAGCAAACCCGTTCAAAATGATGTGAAAAAACTAAGTGAATTTTCGTTTTATAATAAAAATGCAGATTTGGTTGGGCAAATTGTTTTTGATAAAAACAACGTCGAAGTTTTTAATTTTGGCAAAAACAAAGGAAAATCCGTTGAATCTGTTTTTAAAGCGGAACCTCAGTACTATGATTGGATGATGAAATCGGATTTTCCCAATTACACCAAAAAGGTAATTACAGCCATTCGCTTGCGGGCACTTTCTACAAAACAATAAGCTGTATGAAACTGATATGCATTGGTCCTAATTATTATGAATCAGAAAAAAAGTTTGTCTCTTCCAAAGAACTTCTCTTTTTCATGAAACCCGATACGGCACTACTGATTCGGAATCGTCCTTTTTTTATTCCTGATTTTAGTTCTGATATTCATCCTGAAATACAATTGGTTGCTAAGATTCACAAAATCGGAAGACACATTCAAGCTAAATTTGCTCATAAATATTACAATCAAATTGCCTTGGGCATCGACTTCTCGGCTCATGATTTGCTCAACCAATGCAAACAAAATGGAAATCCCTGGGAAATAGCAAAAGCCTTCGATTTTTCTGCGGCCATCAGTGAGTTTGTCTCTCTGACCGGAGATGTGCAAAATAAGACTCTAGAAATGAAACTAAATGGTGAACTTGTTCAAAAAGCAAATACCAAAGAGATGATTTTTACCGTGGATCAAATTATTGAACATGTGTCTAAATTTGTAACTCTTAAAATTGGAGATTTGATTTTTACTGGAACTCCTTCGTCTACTCCCAAAATCAATATCGGCGACCAAATTAGTGGATCTCTGGATGGGGAAGAGTTGTTTCATTTCTCTGTTAAATAGCGCTTGGCAGTGATATTGAAAAAAACTGCCCACTTCCAAATATTGTATTTTTTAAGAATTGTCAATTATTTCTCATAATTCTTTGGTACTTTTGTAAAAAAGAGAAAATATCTTATGAAAACAATTCTAGAAAATGATGCAGAATTCTTTTGCGATATTCAATCTCCCTGTTTTCAAGTTCTTAGCCATGAGGAGTTGGAGTTGATAAAAACTTCCAAAACTCAAGTCGTTTTCAGAAAAGGAGATAATCTAACCAAGCAAGGAGCATTTATTGGGTATGTTCTTTTTTTGGTAAAGGGTTTCGTAAAACAATACATTGAGGGTCCCAGCGGAAAGTCGTTTAACTTGCGTTTGCTGAGTCCAGGGCATTTTATCGGACTTTCTTCCATGTACACGCAAAACGTCTATCAGTACTCTTCTGTAGCCATCAATGAAGCCCAAGCAATACTCATCGACAGCAAAACCATTATCGAAATCTCTCAACACAATCCTCTGTTTTCCTACGCAATTTCTAAACGATTTCATTTGCAAAATGAAACCTTTTATGAAATTATGCGAAAAACAATGTTCAAACAGATGCACGGACGCCTAGCTGATACCTTATTGTATCTTAGTTCCGACGCATTTGCTTCGGAAGATATTTTCCCCTTGCTTACTCGAAAAGATGTTGCAGAATTTGCTGGTATGTCGACAGAGAGTACGGTGAAAATTCTAAAAT
>JAQUGA010000143.1 GCA_028684405.1 Bacteroidales bacterium
ATGTGGCAAAATCAAACGTTGAAAGAAAAGATAAAAAAAACATAACCATAAACATTAATTCATCACAAATAGACGAAATAGAAGATGGTGACTCTATAAAATCAAATAACTTTTCCACGATAGATTTGATGCTCTCCATAACAGATGCTTTAGAGCTGAGCAAGAAAAGTAAAGACAAAATTAATCGTGAATCATTTTATTAAAAATTGAAATCCCTGTCATCCCACTTAAAATCATCAAGAAGTGAAAACAAAGGTTTTTATTGGGAATTTTACGCTCAATTTTTCGTTGATATGCTTGAAAATGAACATTTAGAAGCATTCTCATACATTGCGTTTATCGCTACTCAGGATAAAAAAGTCGTAAAATGGCTCGAAAAAAATGATAAGAAGATAAAATCACTCTACGAATGGGCTAGTAATTATTCATGGAATATTGCAGAAGCCCTCCATCCCATTGATGATTTAGAAATAATTACAAGAGATTAATCTGTTGGTTTTTCTGGGAACAATCATTTTTCTATTTTATCACAATTTCACTCACTCCTGCTCCTTTTTTGATTAATTGAATTTGACACGGAATTCTCTCTTTCAACAACTCTACGTGCGAAATAATTCCAATGGTTTTGCCTGTGGATTGTAGGTTTTCCAGAGCACTCAATGCCATCTCCAAGGTTTGTGGATCCAAAGCACCAAAACCTTCATCAATAAAGAGCGATTCAACAGGATTTGAACCACTTGCCATATCCGACAAACCCAGAGCCAAAGCCAAACTAACCAAAAATGTTTCGCCTCCCGACAAAGTATTCATCGGACGAATGTTATCTCCTTGATAGGTATCCACAATATCAAAATTTAGTTCTTGCAATCGCTTCATATCATGAGTCAAAAAAACTTCATAACGTCCACTGATTCGTGCTAAATGCTGATTGGCTTTCACAGCCAAAACCCGCATGGTTATGGATTGTGCATATTTCCGAAACTTGTCGCCATCGGCAGAACCAATTAAATCCTTTAGTTTTTCCCAACGTGCCAATTCGCGTTGCTGATCTTCAATATTTTGCAGTATCTCAAGTTGCGATTTGCGAACTTCCTCATCTTGCAACAATATGGAATTCAATTGATTGTGCTTTCTTGAAAAGTCTTCATATTGAATTTTAACTATTTCTGTTTGCTCCAAAAGCATTTCCATCGACTCATCTGTTAACTTTTCTTGACTGAGTTTTTGCAATTGCTCCGAAATTGTTTGAAACCTCACTTTGCAAGCATTTTCTTCTCTTATTAACCCTTCGGATTGCTTTTTCAGAAACGAATATTGATCCTCGGATAATCGTTTTGCAAAAACATCATCCAAACTTTCAAAAACACCAACTGCTGAATCCATCAAGTTTTTGACAATTTCCTTACTCTCCTCTTCCATTTCTTTAAGATCCAAACGAGCATCTTTTTCCCTGCTAGTTTCCAGTTTCACTTGACTATTAATTTTCTCAAATTTGGATTTGGCACTATCCAATGTCTTTTTAAAATTGCTATTGTTCTCCTCAAATTCCTGAACAAGCTCTTTTACACTTCGACCTTCTAACAATGTTTTACGCTTATTTTGATACTCTTTTAAACGATTTTCAATTTCTGAAACTTCTTTTTCAATAGAAATTAAATCGTTTTGTTTAAGACCGTCCAAATGTTTTTTCAAAAGATTTATCAAAACAGAATCTTGCTTGATTGTATCCGAAATTTGATGTCTCTTTTTAGAATTTGATTCAAATTCTTTTATCATCTCCGAAACACTATCAATTGTATCAGACTGATTGTCAGATAATTTTAAACCAAAAGGAGAAAGCTGTTTTTCGACCGTTTGTTTGCGCTCATTCCATCGATTCTGCAGGAGCAAGGTCTCCTTTTCTGTTTCAATTAAAAGATTTTCAATTCTTTTTAGCTCTATTTCAAGCTTGCTCTTTTCTAATAAATTTCCGTTTCGTTTTTGAGAAAGTTCGCTTAATTGGTTATTCAATATTTTTATTTTCTCATTTAAAGTGTCGGAACTGCTTATTTTCAAGTCGATCAAGCTTGCATTTTCGATGTATTTTGCTTTGAATTTTAACAGCTTTTCATGCTCATCAATTTTCAAATTCTCAACTCCAACTTTTGATATTTCAGTATTAAAATCTGAAATAATCTTTTTCAATAAATCAGTTTGTTTTTCAATCAATATTTCTAATTCAGACAGATCTTTTTCCTTGGGCAAATCTATATTTATCTGATTTAGAGTATTTTTCAAAACATCTAAACTCTTTTTTTCAATTTTTAATTGATTTTCAATTTCGGAAACATTAGAAACATAAGTATTTTCAACATACGGATGATGAATCGAACCGCATAAAAAACAAGGCTTGCCAGCTTCCAATTTGGTTCGGTCCGACTCGTAATTTTTCACCATCAGTTCTAATTTCTGATTGTTTTCCAAAGCATTAAGTAATTTCTCTTGAGAGATAATTTTGCCTTCAATATCTAACTTTTGATCGCTTAAATGTTTGAATGATTCTCTCTTAGTGTTTAGCAAAAGAGTTTTCTCATTCAAATCTTCATTCACTACCTTATATCTTTCAGAAAATGAACATAAGCTATTGATTATCAACACTTTTTCACTTGCAGAACGACTTTCTTCTCTCAAATCCTGTATGCTTTTTCCAGCAAAAATTCCATCTAATTCGTCTCGTTTTACAAGTACTTCTTTTGAAAATTTTTCATGTAATTCTTGGAAATTTTGTTCAAGAGCTTTTAATTCCTGAACTTTTGTTTCCAATCCAGGCAATTGTTTTCTATAATCATCAACAACCTTCTGTTTAGCAACATAATCCTGATTAAGTTTTTCTAATTCAGGAAGTTGCACCAATAAATTTCCCCTTAATTCGGGCAAAGATTCATAATGAATTGATTTTTCAATCCATTTATTGATGATATTTAGTTGATTTTGACTTTCTACTATACGTTTTTCACAATCTGAATACTCTTTTTCCGAATTTTGAATCTTTTCAAGAAGTGTTTTTTTATTTTCCAAAGTCCTAGTATTTAGGCTTATCTGTTGCCGAATAAGTTCATCCAGTTCGTTGGCTTTATCAAAATCTGATGACAATAATTTGTATTTTTCATCCAGTGATTTGATTTCATTTTCAATGGAATGAACTTCCTTTTCCAAATTTGAATATTTTTCTCTAAGAAGTGGTATATTTTTCTCAAATTCTTCAATTCTATTTCTTATAGATGCGATATTTTCAGAGGTTTTTTCCCACAAGGAGAGTTTTCCATGAAGCGGAATCGTTTTCTCATGCCAGTCTAACTTTTCACGTTCAGCCGAAAAATCAGCATTTAATTTTTGAGCAATTTCGAGTTCAAGCAAAGCATTATTATTTTCCTGCTGTTTTTCCTTTAGCTGTTTAAGCCACCTAATTTCGCTTTCTAATTTTTTTATTTTAATGTTTTGGGATTTCATTTCATTCGCCAATCCTGTTTTTTGTATTTCAATATCTTGGCGTTCCTCCTCAGTAAGCACTTTGG
The DNA here is from genome assembly GCA_028684405.1 of Bacteroidales bacterium. GTDB lineage: Bacteria > Bacteroidota > Bacteroidia > Bacteroidales > WCHB1-69 > JAQUGA01. Next base: position 3,555 of record JAQUGA010000143.1, read on the forward strand.
CTTTTTCCAATAGAAGCTTTAAATCTTCATATTTTTTCAGTTCAATTTTATGCTTCTCGAAAGCCCCTCTGGAAAAAATGCTGTAATTTTTTTGTTGTGTTATTTTTTCGAGCAACTCCCCTCTTTCTTTCGGTTTTGCTTTCATAAATGCAGCAAATTGACCCTGAGCCAACAAAACAGATTGTGTAAACTTATCCACATCCAAGCCCGTAATCTCTATAATTTTAGCCTTAATATCTGTCTTTTTTTCAGCTATATAGACAGGATTTTCTGGATTTGTAATATCAGCCAATCGACATTCTGAATTTTGCAAATCACCATCAGCCCTTTTTCGGGCTCTATGTCTTGTCCACGAAGAGCGATATATTTTATCATGAACCGAAAACTCTACTTCTGCGTATGCTTCCGCAGTGCCATAACTCATAATGTCATCTTCCGAAGAACCACGCGGAATAGATTGATAAATGGCCAAGGAAATGGCATCCAATATCGTACTTTTTCCCGCTCCAGTTTCACCCGTTATGGCAAATAAACCACTTTCGGACAAAGGCGGTCGAGTGAAATCAATAACATATTCCCCTTTTATAGAATTCAGATTTTTTAAGGAAACTTTTAATATTCTCATTGTCCAACTATTTTAAATCAACTTCTAATATCCACGATTTCAACTCATTAAAACTATTAACCAGCTCTTCTATTTCTGATTCTTCCAAGTTTTCAGCCTTGCAACGCATTTTGAAAATATCCATTTCAGAAAGTTCAGACAATGTTTTTGCTTCATTTTCTCTGGAATCATCTTCACCATCCACTCTTTTTTTGAATTGAATTGAATATTTTAAAATCTCTAAATCCTTTTCCAAAGCCAATTCTTTTATCAAATCAACTTCACTGCTTGCAAGATAATCTGTAAAAACAATTTCGCCCCAAGCATTTAGACCTTGCTTATTTTCAAAATTCTCCATCATTTTTGTCACATTTTCCAAATTTCCCTTAAATTTTTGAATGGTTCTAAATGCAGGAATTTCGATTTCGGTAACAGATTCCATTTGAAACCCATCAAATTCAACAAGCAATAATATTTTACGATCATTAATCTCCGAAAAACTCATTTTTATAGGCGAACCAGAATATCGAACATTCGGTTTTCCTCCCAAAATTTGAGGTTTATGAATATGTCCCAAAGCCAAATACGAAAATTGCTGATAGAAAGCCGACATATCAATTTGCACCAAATTTCCAATATGTATATCATTTTCGCCCTCTTGTCGACTTGCATTATCCGACAAAATTGTATTTTGTGCAAACAAATGACCGGTAGCAATGCAAGGAACATCAGAATATTTTTTTATTTTTTGAGCCATTATGGAATAATGTTCTTTCATCCCATTTCGCATCGCTTCAATTCTATCGCTGTATTCCTGCCCAGCTACTGCTTTCATAATGTCGCGGTCGCGTAAATAGGGCACGGCAGCAATTACGGCTTGCAGTTTGTCCGCTTCGTTTTTGATTTCAATAATTTCATTGTCGTAATCAATTTGCCCCTCTTCATCCGAAGCGACACTTCCCACAACATGCACATTCAAAATGCTTAACACCTCCTTGGGTGCTTCGAGCATGGCAGGCGAATCGTGATTTCCGCCAATAATAACCACATGTTTGCAACAAGTATGAAGCAATCTGGTCAGAAAAGAGTAATACATTTTTCGAGCTGAATTTGAAGGCATTCCGTTATCAAAAATATCTCCGGCAACGATTAGTAAATCAATGCAGTTTTCTTGGACAGTCTCAATCAAAAAATCCAAAAACATTTTTTGTTCTTCATCCCTCTCTTTACTCATCAATCGCGCTCCCAAGTGCCAATCGCTCGTATGCAATATTTTAAAACCCATAATTCATTTATAAAATAATAATAGTCAAAAGTAAAAGATTTTATTCAATTTCTTTGGATTAAAATAAATTTGCATAAACAAAAAGCTGCATTTAACATTTGAATTCAGCTGATAAAATAAGAACCAAATTCAAATGTATTTTCAATAAAATCAAAAAAAAACAGAATCTTTTTACATAATTATTTTTGTAAAACAAACATCATCGCACTTCACTAACACAGATCGTGATTTATATAATGTAGAAAATCCATATTTTAGCTTTTGTTAAATATACGAATACCTAAACTCATACAAGCAAAAACACTAATTCTTGTCATTTATGGAGTTAAAACGCACTAAAGCTTCTTTCACTCTTGATCTTTGTGAGTATCAAATTCCTTAAAAACATGATACTAGCATAATTCATCTCCTCTCCCAAAAAAGATATTAAACTGCCAACTAAGTTAGTGTTTTTGTAATAATTACAGGCATTCATGTGTCTTGGTGTTAGATGTTGCAATTTGTCATTCAAGATACGGAATTCCAGTTTGTTATAGAAAAATATACCGGAAAGTCATGAATATAATCTTTTGAATACCAGATTGTTATATTTTTATCATATACTAAAGAAGAACACAATCAACTCTGTTTCAAAATTTGTAATGCTACAATTTAGAAAATAAAGATTCCGCATAAATAATTAAAATAAAGATGTATCTTTGCAGTCCGAAAATAAATAACAACTGAAAAATAAACGATAGTAATAATGAATTGTACCACAGAAAACATCAATGACCTAGAATTAGGTGTAATTATCGAAATTGAGCCAAGTGATTACATGGCTGAAGTAGAATCGGAGATAAAAAAATTCCGTCAAAAAGCCAACATCCCTGGATTTCGTCCTGGCAAGGTTCCTGTAGGAATGATAAAAAAAATGTATGGTAAATCAATAAAAGCGGATATTATCAATAAAACCGTTTCAGATAATTTAGAAAAACATCTTAAGGATAATAACATTAAGTATCTTGGGGAACCCATCATCAATGAAGAGAAATCTTCCATTGATATTGAAAAAGATGAAATTCAAAAATTCTACTTCGAGATTGGAATTCAGCCAGAAGTTGATTTAAAAGCCATCAAAGTTAAGGCAAAACAATACGAAATTGAAGCGAC
>JAQUGA010000144.1 GCA_028684405.1 Bacteroidales bacterium
AGCTATGATTATCAGTATTAAAACTAAATAATACTTGTTTTTAAAAACAAATTTCCAAATTTTACTTTCTTTTTTCACAGCATTGTTTTCTAAATTTTTTTCTTTTTTTTCGTTTTCCATGTTTTTATTTTTTAGTTTTTTTTTATAAAAATCAATTTTTTTAGAATTAAATCAAAGTTGTATTACATATTTCAGATTTCAATTCATTTTGCTTTTTCAAATATACGATATTTTTTAAATAAATTACTAATTTATGATTTTTTTTGACAGAGTAAAGAAAACATAAAACATCATCGATTCCTCTTTAAAGTTCCATTCAATTCCATCTGATTTTAAAATTAAGTTGTTTCCCTTTTCAAAAAGCTTTTTTATTCATGTAAGAGCCTATTGTCATAGCAATAAGCATTCCCAAAGGAATTCCGATTGCATGCATTCCCATATTTTCAATACAGGCTCCAAAGGCAACTCCAAGTGGTAAACCAAAAGCACTAAAAAGCTTCTTGTTTTCAACAATGTTAGACCTTTTATATAGCTCTTTTATTTCCATCTGTCCGTAATTTATAATCTATATAACAGTCGATTCATTATTTTAGTTCAGTTTGTGAAGAAATGTGACCAGGTGACAGAGTGACCTGTTGCCTGACTGAAAAATAGAAGAAAGTGTCCGGTTCCGAATTGCAAAAAAATCTTTGAAAAATCGATGTTCCTCTTCATATTCTATTCAGGCGTGAGGGCTCGGGGTCACTTGGTCACTTTTTTCCCTTTTTACAAAATAAAATCAGTAGCCAAGAAGTTGGACTCTTTATTTTGAATAATATCCGTTATGATTGTTTTACTGGCTTCATTTTCTTTAAACGCAACCAGTGTTCGGATGGAAAACACTCTTAATGCATCAGTGACCGACAAAGTTCCCTCTGCTGAATCTTTTCTGCCGGTAAACGGAAAAACATCGGGACCTCTTTGACACTGTGCATTTATATTTACCCGACACACCTGATTTACAAGCGTATCAATCAATATTGCTAGGTTTTTTGAATCTTGACCAAAAATACTTGCTTGCTGACCATAATTTGAATTAACAACATAATCCAAAGGTTTTTGAATATCGCTAAAGCCAATGATCGGAATAACCGGTCCAAATTGCTCTTCATGATAAATCTTCATCTCTTCTGTTACATCAGACAAAATTGCTGGAAAAAAGAAGGATTTGTTTTTCATTCCTCCCGAAGGATTGCACAATTTAGCTCCTTTACTTACGGCATCCTCTACGTAGTGTGTCAGATATTCAGACTTATTGGGTTCGGGAAGCGGAGTAATAAAAACATTTTCATCCCAAGGCATTCCAATCGTCAATTTTTCAACTTCTGAAACAAGCTTTTCGATAAAAGCATCTTTGATTTTTTCGTGAACAAAAATTATTTTTAAAGCGGTACAGCGTTGACCATTAAACGATAACGAACCAGTGATGCACTCTTTTACGGCATTATCAAAATCGCAATCTTCTAAAATAATGGCGGGATTTTTAGCCTCTAATCCCAACACAGACTTTAACTTATGCGGCTGTGGATGCTGCTTCTTTAAAATATCTGCAACTTTACAAGAACCAATAAAAGCCAGCACATTTATGTCGCCTGATTCCATCAGCGGCGCTATAACCTCTTGACCATCGCCATAAATTACATTTACAACTCCTTTTGGAAAAGATTTTTTATATGCTTCTAAAAGAGGCGAATGCAATAAAACTCCAAGTTTTGGAGGTTTAAAAACAACGGTATTCCCCATGGTTAATGCAGGAATTAAGGTCGTGAATGTCTCGTTTAAAGGATAATTAAAGGGTCCCATGCACAATACAACTCCAAGTGGTGCTCTTCTGATTTGTGCAATGATTCCTTGTTTGATAACAAGTTTTGAAGAATCTCTGTCCAAATCTTTTAAAGCGTCGATGGTATCGTTGATGTATTCAATCGTTCTGTCAAATTCTTTCTCGGAATCTTTTAAACTTTTCCCAATTTCCCACATCATCAGTTTAACAACTTCAGTGCGCTGCTCTCGCATTAAAAAGGTAAATTTTTTAATGCACTCTATTCTCTGTTTTATGGACATTGCGGGCCATTCACCTTGCCCGTTATTATAGGCGTTTTTTGCTGCATCCAAGGCTTTTAGGGAAGTCTCTTTATCCATTAAAGGATAGCTTCCGATAAAATTATTAAATTTCTCATTTTCTTGAACATAAATAGGAGAATAAACCTCTTCCGAAGATCCATTCCATTCATGTATTTCTCCATTTATCAAATACTTCGTTTGATGAATAGGAAATGGTAAATTAATAGCAACGGGAAGTTCTGATTTCTCAGGAAAAATTCTTTTTATCTTTTCTTTCATAGTTTTAAATTTAAGATTTAAATTTGGATGTTTTTGTACAAAATATTAATGCTTGGCAATATTTCTCAAACCTTTTATTAAGACTTGTGGCACTTATTTCATATTAAACACACTACAAAGTTAAATAATTATTCCAATTTTATTTTGAATCTATCGAAAAACAAGATTTGTCATGTTTAAATTATCACAATAACGTAAATCGGTACAATTGAACCAGCGAACTCCATCCCTACCCTTTGTGCAATTGAAAAGCACACATGCTCAGGGTTTAAAAACTCTCCTTCTATTTTCAGATGATTTTAAAACATCCAGTGTTAGAGTCTCCAATAAAGCTTCGTTTCTTAAATTAAAACCAAGAGATTCCATCCTGCCTAATAAGCGTCCTTGCAAATTTAGAGATTCGTTTAGTAAATTTACAAACTCTTCACCGTTCCAAATATACTCAGACCAATTGGCTTTTTGATGTAAATAATTACTCGTTTGTTGTAATATTTGCTTTAATATTCACTATTGTCCGATAAAAATCAAAAACGCTTTAATCCAATTGCAACTAGCTGAATATCAGCAATAATATTATCAAATATTTGGTTTTTTAAAAAGTAAGCCCCTTACAATAATGAATATTTCCATTCTTTTTTTCGGATTTTCTGCCAATCTTTGTCATGATTTTCTAAAAACTTATCAGATGAATATTATTAAATAGATGGATTTTGCAGAAACTCACTAATGATCATGCTTAGCTGCATCGGTAAACCATAATAATTTTGGCACGGTTTCATCTACGTTTATATAGCATGAACTTTAATTCCTACTTTTTACTTCCCATTTTGAGGATTTCGTCCAACACATTTTAAAATATCCTTAAATAAACTTATAGTTGTACTGTCCAAAAAATCTCTATCTCTTTGTTTATCAAGTCCTTAATTCGGCTGTCCGATAAAAGATGACCATATTGCAATAAAAGTATGCGTATATGAGAATAAACATCTATATTTGCTTATCATTTAAAACGAAAACGATATGACATCTTACACAGAAAAATAAATCGCAAAAGCAAATTACTAATAAATAGGGCTTCAAGCGGTGCGCAGCACCCAGCGTGAAGCACAGGTTGAAATAAATCCGAGTTTTAGCCCTATGTATTTTGTAACATGTTTTTATATTTTATTCGATTTTATCAAGAGAGGTTTTTGTGTGGTTGTCCCATTTTTTTTGATTGGATAAAATCTTTTCACCTCTGTTATGCTGTTGATTTGCAGTGATTTTTGTTTGGTTTTGATAAAATGGGCAATAGCCTATCAGTCCGCAAAATGCAGAAAATAACTGGCTATAAACTAAAGGATATTCTACTGAAAAACGGCAAATGGCAGGGAGAACGGATACGTGGCAGTTTTTCTACAACCTGCATAATTCCTTTTTTGCAATATGGACATTTGCAAGCATCAAATCCAGTCAATCGTTTGAGTCGTTCTTGAGAAGTTTCCTTTGGCTTGATGACCATTTTAGGAGTTAGCTTTTTTTGTTGGGCTCTGAATTTACTGCTATAAATACCATAATATCGGATTTTGACAAATCCTTTGGGAAGAATATGCTGACAAAAACGACGTAAAAACTCAACACCCGAAAGTGAAGTAGGTTTTTGGCGAGCATTATCACGATAGTCTTTGTGCAGAAATTTAACATCGGTGTCATTGATGTCTAAAATTCGCTGATTGCTAATGGCTACTCGATGAGTGTATTGACCAAGATATTTGATAATATGTGATGTTAGAAGTTCATTGATTTCATCATCGCTAACAAACTCAGGCAAAGTCTTAAAATGCAAAGAAATCAGAGCAATTCTACGAATGTAGTTATGCAATGTACTCTTGCTTTGTCCTTTTAAAACAACTTGCTGTTCAAAAGTTTTGTAAACTTTTTCAAAACCGTCAACAGATAAAATTGCCTGCTCCACAATGGTAGGCATTGATCTTTTGTTTCTCATAAAAAACATTTTTAGGATTAATAATGTTTTTTTTACGAAACATTTGAGAAAATGCCAACATCACCTATTTGTATTGTGGAAATTCACCTTTCTACAAGGCTTGCAACTCCTTGCAAAAAACCGAACAAGTTGCTAATTATCAATATTTTATGGCTTATCTAAAGAGGTTAACATACGCTATTATACTCTTCCAACACCTCCGAAATTTCATCAAAGCTTATTGATTCCATTAATTGGATTTTGGTTTGTTTGAAATTTGAAATAGATTTGAAATATGAAGAGTAGTGTTTTCGCATTTCTAGTATGGCTCTTCTTTCGCCTTTTTCTTTAATTGAAAGTTCGAGATGAAGCAAACAGATTTCAATTTTTTCCTTCAACGAAATTTCGGGAAGAAATTCCTCCGTTTCTAGGTAATGTTTTATTTTTTGAAAAATCCAAGGGTTTCCAATGGCAGCTCTGCCAATCATGAGTGCATCAACACCCGATTCTTGAAGTCGTTTTTGGGCACTTATCTCATCGGTAATGTCGCCGTTGCCAATAATGGGAATATTGACTTGAGGGTGTTGTTTCACGTCTCTAATAAGCGACCAATCGGCTTTTCCAGAGTACATCTGAGAGCGTGTTCTGCCATGAATACAAAGAGCGGCAATTCCAACGTCTTGCAATCGGAGAGCAACATCAACGATAGGTTTATGGCTTTCATCCCACCCAAGGCGAGTTTTTACAGTAACAGGAAGATTTACGGCTTTTACCACCGCTTCGGTAATTTTTATCATTTTAGGAATATCCCTCAAAATTGCTGATCCAGCACCCTTTTGAACTATTTTCTTGACTGGACATCCCCAGTTAATATCGATAAAATCAGGATTGTAGTTAGCCGCAATCTTTGCCGCTTCGACCATCGCATCTAAATTGGCTCCAAATATTTGGATGGCCAAAGGACGTTCGCTTTCTGAAAAATCCAATTTTGATTTAGACTTTTCAACATGACGGCTTAGTGCGTCCGAAGAGATAAATTCGGTATATAAAACATCGGCTCCTCTTTCTTTGCAAATCTTGCGAAATGAAACATCAGTGATATCCTCCATTGGAGCTAAAATGAGGGGTGTTTTTTCGGTAAGAAAAGGCAAAGCTGTCATTTTGTTCTTTTAAACAAAAACAGCCTGTAAAGAACAGGCTGTTTTAATAAAAATATTTTGTTTTATGAAAGCACGAAACGAATCGGCATATTAAATTGAACGCGAACTGATTTTCCACGTTGTTTACCTGGTTTCCATTTTGGCATTTGACGAACTACTCTAAGAGCCTCTTCATCACATCCTCCACCTATTCCACGGAGGATTTTAATATTTGTAATATTACCACTGGGTTCTACGACAAAAGTAACGTATACCGTTCCTTGAATGCCACTTTCACGAGCCATTTGAGGATATTTAATGTTCTCACGTAGGAAATTCATACGTGCTTCATCACCACCAGGAAACATTGGGTTTTCCTCAACTACGGTGAAAATTTCAGCCTCAACAACCTCTTTCTCCTCAACAACCTCTACATAGGAATATTCTTCTACGTTGTCGTCTGCTTCAGCATCAATTTCTAAATCATTATCAATTACAATTTTGTCATCAACAATGTTCAAAATTGTTGTAACTTGTTGTGCTGGAGGTGGTGGTGGTGGCTCGTTTCGTTGGGTTTGAACAATTTCTATTTGCTCAATAATTTCACCTTGTATGTCTTGAACAACTTCAATAACTCTGTCGTAAGACTTCCATTCAAAAGCGAAAAGGATTAATGATAGACCAATCACAAGACCAATTTGAACAAATAATGGTCTTTTTCTTTCCAAGTCAGCTTTTTTAGTTTTTTTAATTTCCATATTGAATTGGATGTTTGATTATAGAATTGCAAATATACAAAAAAAACACTTATTAAAGTCAAGTTATTGAAAATAATATAGACAATAAACGTGGTTTTTTCACAAATATTGTTTTATGCTCCGATGTGAGCTTTGTAATCGGCAGCAAGCATTAGTTCATTAAGGTCGTCAAGATTGCTTATTTTTACTTTAATAATCCAACCTTCACCATAAGGATCTTTGTTAATCAAGTCTGGATTACTTTCCAATTGACTGTTAAACTCTAACACTTCGCCTTCTACAGGCATAAAAAGGTCAGAAACAGTTTTTACAGCTTCGATAGAACCAAAAATTTCATCTGCATCTAAGGTTTC
>JAQUGA010000145.1 GCA_028684405.1 Bacteroidales bacterium
TAATATAGAGCAGAAATGAAAAAAGAGATTCATCCAAAAGATTACAGATTAGTTGTTTTCAAAGATATGTCGAACGAATATGCATTTATGACTCGTTCTACTGTAAAAACTAAAGACACTATTGAGTGGGAAGACGGAAAAGAATATCCTCTAGTAAAATTAGAGATTTCTAACACTTCACACCCTTTCTTTACTGGTAAAATGAAACTTGTTGACACCGCAGGTCGTGTTGATAAATTCATGACCAAGTACAAAAAACATTACGAGAAAAAAACTCCACAAGAATAAAATTGAATTTATTTGATTTTATTGTGTTTTCAGAATCCAAAGTTTTGAATTAAGCACAAAAAGAATCAATCAAAATAAAACACAGCAAGCATCTCTTTCTGAAAGAGATGCTTGCTGTGTTTTATTTATTATTTCACACAACAGACGAAGGCTTTTTAGCACAAATCTATACAACTTACAGACTTAGCAATATTTAACAAAACATTGTTGAAAAGATTCTTAAATATTTCTCTTTAAAACATTCTTTTTTGTACATTTGATGAATGATTTTTTAGTGACAAAAATAAAATATTTAAAACACATGAATTACATCTTATTTGACGACAGTGCCCGTAATCAATTATTACCGCTAACCTTTACTCGACCCGTTGCCGAAATTCGTATAGGAATAATGACCATTCGAGAAAAGTGGGAAAAGTTTTTAGGTTGTTGCACTTCTACTTTAACAGAACCCTATTTGGCAAGCAAATTTCCAATGGAAAAGGGCGAAATCAATACTTTAATCAACGCATCTATCATTCCAAATCTTGAATTGGTGAAATTGATTGAAAAATTAAAACCAAATCAATCGATAATTAGTGGTGAAACAATATTAGCTTATCAAGTTTCTGGTGATGATTTTCTAAATCTCGAAGAAGCTTCTTTTGACGAAACAGCCGATGAGGAAGATATAAAACATATTGAAGAAGAGCTTATTGAATTTCCAGGTCTCTTTACGAAAATTAATCATACTTGGGATATTTTTGCTTTTAACGAACAGGAAATAGTCGCCGATTTTGAACTGGTGACCAAAGGACGTAAATCACAAAAACTTTCGGCCACCAATCTATTAATTGGAGATGAGAAAAACCTATTTATCGAAGAAGGAGCTATTATCGAAGGGGCAACCATAAATGTCAAAAACGGTCCCGTTTATATTGCAGAAAATGCAGAAGTTATGGAAGGCTGCCTGATTCGTGGTCCATTTGCCTTATGTTCTCATGCTCAACTAAAAATGGGAGCAAAAATATATGGTGGAACTACCATTGGACCATACTCGAAAATTGGAGGCGAACTCAACAATGTCGTAATATTTGGATATACAAACAAGGCTCACGACGGATTTTTTGGAAATTCGGTCATTGGAGAATGGTGCAATATTGGATCGGATTCAAACACATCAAATCTAAAAAATACATACGATAATGTGAGAGTTTGGAGTTATTCAAGCCAAACATTTATCAATACTAGCTTACAGTTCTGTGGTACCATCATGGGCGACCACGTTAAATGTGGCATCAATACAATGTTTAACACTGGAACCGTAATTGGCGTATGTGCAAATATTTTTGGCTCCGGATATCAACGAAACTTTATTCCTTCATATGCTTGGGGTGGCACGGCCGGCCTGGCAACATATTCCTCTTCAAAAGCCATTGAAGTGGCAAAAAGAGTGTGGGAAAGACGGGGCATTGATTTTACCAAGAATGACGAAAAAATACTGGATTACATATTCAGCAATACACATCACAATAGAAAATTGAGATTTTAACGAAAACCTGACTTTTTTTCCGATTTTTGGCTGAATACCACAAGTGGTACTGTTTTGGCATATACCGTTTGTCAGCTTAATAATATGAAAATATCAAATAAGCAGACAAATTGTCTTATTAATATGCAATAAATCTTGAAAATATAATGAAACATAAAAAAGAATTTGATTTATCTGATTTACTGAACGGTGAAGCCGAATTTATTCCACTTATGAGTGCCGAAGACGAAGATTATATTCGTTCGACTCCCATTCCTGAAATCCTGCCCATCTTACCATTACGAAACACAGTATTGTTTCCAGGCGTGGTTATTCCGATAACAGTAGGACGTGATAAATCAATAAAATTAGTAAAAGAATATTACAAATCAAACAAGCTAGTTGGTGTTGTTGCCCAATTAGACATGAATATAGAAGATCCCGAATTTGAGGATATGTATAAAATTGGCACCTTGGCAAGAATCATAAAATCTTTTCAAATGCCCGATGGAACAACAACCATTATCATTCAAGGTGTTCGGAAATTTAAAATCATTGAAATGCTTCAAACGGATCCATATCATATGGCAAAAGTTGAAACATATGAAATGAGTGAAGAGTCGCAAATCCCCTATGATAATGCAGATTTCAAAGCCATCAACGACTCCATTAAAGACATGGCTTTGCAAATCATCAAAAACTCGCCTAATATTCCTACAGAAGCTGGTTTTGCCATTAGGAATATAGAAAGTCCAAATTATTTAATCAATTTCGTTTCGTCAAACTTAAACATAGACATTGCCGATAAGCAAGGATTGCTCGAAATAAATGACATGTTTGCATTTGCCAATCAAGTTATTAAATACTTATCTGGCGAACTCGAGATGTCCAAATTGAAAAGCAAAATTCAAAACAAAGTAAAACTTGACATTGACAAGCAACAACGCGATTATTTTCTTTCTCAACAACTAAAAACCATTCAGGAAGAACTCGGTGGAAATCCAATTGAAGAAGCCATGAAGGGATTTAAAGAGAGAGCTGCCAAGAAAAAATGGAACGAGGAAACGGCTAAAATCTTCGAAAAAGAGCTTCAAAAACTAAGTCGTTTAAACATGCAATCGCCAGACTATTCTATTCAAATAAATTATTTGGAAACTTTTGTCGATTTACCTTGGAATGAATATACAACAGACCTTTTGGATTTAAATCGAAGCCGTAAGATTCTCGACAGAGACCATTATGGTTTAGAAAAGGTAAAAGAACGAATTATTGACTATCTCGCCGTTTTGAAATTAAAAGGAGATATGAAATCCCCAATTTTATGTTTGTACGGACCTCCAGGTGTTGGAAAGACCTCCCTTGGCAAGTCGATTGCAGAAGCTCTCGGACGAAAATATATTCGTGTTTCTTTGGGCGGTTTGCGTGATGAGTCCGAAATTAGAGGACACCGAAAAACATACATCGGAGCTATGCCAGGAAGAATAATACAAAGCATGAAAAAAGCAAAATCAGCAAATCCCGTTTTTGTACTGGATGAAATTGATAAGGTTTTGGGAATGAATATTAGCGGAGATCCCTCTGCTGCCCTGTTAGAAGTGTTGGATCCTGAACAAAACAGCTCTTTTTATGACAACTTCTTAGAGACTGGATTCGATTTATCCAAAGTTCTATTTATTGCTACGGCAAATAATATCTCCAACATTCACCCCGCATTGCGCGACAGAATGGAAATTATTGATGTTTCGGGCTATTCGATTGAAGAAAAAGAATTTATTGCCAAACGTCACTTAATACCAAAACAATTGGTAGAGCATGGAATGACCAAAGAAGATGTTCATTTTTCGCCAGCCATTACTCGAAAAGTCATCGAAGATTATACCCGTGAATCCGGAGTTCGTGGTTTGGAGCGGAACATTGCTAAAATGATTCGCTCAAAAGCTCGATACAAGGCAATGGATCAATATTTTTCACCTAAATTTACGGTAGAAGAAGTTGAAAAGGTAATGGGACCACCGATGTTTAAACGTGAACAAGCATTAAAGGAATCAATTTCTGGAGTTGCAGCCGGTTTGGCATGGACAGCCGTTGGAGGAGAAATTCTTTTTGTAGAAGCATCCGTTAGCCGAGGCAAAGGGCTTTTATCCATCACAGGTAATTTAGGAGATGTAATGAAAGAATCGGCCACCATTGCGTTTGAATATATTAAATCGCACAGCTTAGATTTTGGCATTGAACCCGAATACTTAGAAAAGATAAATCTACATATTCACGTTCCCGAAGGTGCTACGCCAAAAGACGGTCCTTCCGCTGGAATTACCTTGCTAACGGCGATGGTTTCGGCACTTACTCGAAGAGTTGTAGATAGCAAATTTGCAATGACAGGAGAAATTACATTGCGTGGAAAAGTATTGCCCGTAGGCGGTATTAAAGAAAAGATTTTAGCTGCACGCCGAGCATCTATTTTCAATATTATATTAAGTTCTGAAAACAAAAAGGACATCGTTGAAATTGAAGAAAAATACAGAAAAGACATTCAATTTTTCTTTGTTGACTCTATGGACGAAGTTATTCAGACGGTTCTTACGAAAAGAACAGACGGTGAGATATTAAAATACTAATACGTTAAATATAAAAAAAAAACTTCTTTTTACTTGACAAGCTTACAAAAAGTATTATATTTGATGATTAAGAAAAAAAATGAACATGGTTGTAGAAGAATCAAAACCTATTTCTGGTCAAAAAAACAAACAAAAGCTTCAAAATCAATTGGTTTTGCTAAATGATGATGTGAATTCTTTTGATTATGTTGTAGAAACTTTAATTGAAATTTGCGAACATGATCCGCTTCAAGCGGAGCAGTGTGCATGGATTACGCATCATAAAGGCAAGTGTGTTGTTAAACAAGGTGAAAAACGAAAGTTGATAAGCATGAGACGCTCTATTATCGACCGTGGTTTGAGTGCCGAAATTCATAATTAATTATGGGCTGGGGAGCAATTGTGTTTTTAATCGCCATTGGTATCATTACCATTTTGCTTGAAATTTTAGTAATTCCAGGAGTTGGCATTGTTGGCATTATTGGGTTTGTGAGTGTCGTTTTTGGAATTATCCAAGCCTATACTGTATATGGAACCATGGCTGGAAACATTACTTTAATCGTATCTGCCTTTATTATGGTATTGCTATTTGTAATGTCTTTGCGGTCAAATACCTGGAAGCGCCTTATGCTAAATGACAGCATAGACTCTAAAGTAAATACCATCGATGAAGCGCTCGTAAAAGTTGGTTCCGAAGGCATTTCCATCTCTCGTCTAGCCCCTTCAGGCACAGCACGAATTGAAGGTGAATTGTATGAGGTTCATACCCTAGGAGAATTTGTTGATGAAAACACTGAACTAATAGTTGTAAAGGTAAATAGAAACAAAATAATTGTAAAAACAAAAAAATAAATTATGGAAAATGTAGGCTTGTTAGCAGCGATAGCTGTAGGTGTAATAATTTTGTTATGGTTGTTCTTATGGATGATTCCTGTGGGATTATGGTTTTCAGCTTTGGTTTCAGGCGTAAGAATTTCTTTGGTTCAATTAATTTTGATGCGTTGGCGTAAAGTTCCACCATCAATCATTGTCAATGCCCTAATTACTGGAACAAAAGCGGGCATTCCTCTCAACAGGAACGACTTAGAAGCTCACTTTCTGGCTGGAGGTCAAGTTAAACGAGTGGTAAATGCTTTAATTTCTGCTGACAAAGCAAATATTGATTTAACTTTCAAATCGGCAACTGCTATTGATTTGGCAGGTCGTGACGTTTTTGAAGCCGTACAAATGTCGGTGAATCCAAAAGTTATTAATACGCCCCCTGTTGCTGCTGTGGCAAAAGATGGTATTCAGTTAATTGCAAAAGCCAGAGTTACTGTTCGTGCAAACATTCGTCAATTGGTGGGTGGTGCCGGAGAAGATACTATTATTGCTCGCGTGGGTGAAGGTATTGTATCAGCCATTGGATCGGCAATTACACACAAACAAGTGTTGGAAAATCCAGATAGTATTTCTAAAGTAGTTCTTCAAAAAGGTTTGGACTCAGGAACAGCTTTTGAGATTCTTTCCATTGACATTGCCGACATTGATGTAGGTAAAAACATTGGTGCAATTCTACAAATGGATCAAGCCAATGCTGATAAAAATATTGCTCAAGCAAAAGCGGAGGAACGTCGTGCAATGGCTGTAGCTGTTGAACAAGAGATGGTTGCCAAAGCACAAGAAGCCAGAGCAAAAGTAATTGAAGCCGAAGCCGAAATTCCAAAAGCAATTGCAGGTGCATTTAATTCAGGCAATTTAGGTATTATGGATTACTATAAATTCCAAAATATTCAGGCTGATACGGACATGAGAAGTTCCATTACTAAAAAACCTGATAGCAAAAAATAAAATTGTTCATGTTTTTTTAAACACAACTTGAAGTTTTAAAAAAACCAAGCGATTTAGTCAATCCGAAATGAATCTATCTCTTTGAGCTTGATTCATTTCGGATTGTGTTTTTTCTGAATTTTTAAACTTTGTAGCTCTTTTATAAATGATTTTTGATTTGGATGTAAAAAGTTTAACCATACATTTATGATAATTAATCAGATGCAAGCAAAACACGATATTATGGGACAGGCAGGAATGGATTTTCTGCAAAATCCCGACCCCAATGCAATTATAAAAGTATGGAGCGACATTGCAGAAACAGATGAGTTGCCCGTCTCCTACTTTTTTCGCACTTTCGAAGA
>JAQUGA010000146.1 GCA_028684405.1 Bacteroidales bacterium
ATAGCCCTTCGTTTTTTCTATTTTCAGTGGTTGTATCTAACTGAAAAAATTCTTGAAATGATTTTAATTGAATTTCAAGAAAATCTGGATATTCAGTTTGTTTTGTCGAAGCAAAACTATGTCTTTGATTCTGTATATTTCCCAAGGCTAAAATATTTTAAATTAAAAAGTTAGATGAACGACTATTGTAAAAACCAAGAAATACAGGCTCCTAATTATAAGGAGACCTGTATTAAAATAAGGGGTGATTCTTACTTAACTTCTACCTCAGCACCAACCTCTTCTAGAGATTTTCTTAGTGCTTCAGCTTCGTCTTTGCTTACACCTTCTTTAACAGCTTTCGGTGCAGCGTCAACCAACTCTTTTGCTTCTTTTAAGCCAAGGCTAGTTAGTTCCTTAACCATTTTCACAACAGCTAGTTTTTGACCACCTGCTGCTTTCAAGATGACGTCAAATGCAGTTTGTTCTTCAACTTCTGCTGGACCTGCTGCTGGACCTGCTGCTACTGCTACTGCTGCTGCTGCTGGCTCAATGCCATACTCATCTTTAAGGATACCTGCTAATTCGTTAACTTCTTTAACTGTCAGATTAACCAATTGTTCTGCTAATGCTTTAATATCTGCCATTTTTATTTTTTTTATTGTTGTTTTTGTAATTTTATTTATTATTCGCTTTTTTCAGATAAGGTTTTCACGATACCTGCAATTTTTTGTCCACCATTTGCTTGTAATGCTGAAATAACATTCTTCGCAGGAGATTGTAACAATCCAATGACGTCGCCAATGAGTTCTTCTCTTGATTTAAGGGAGATGAGTGTCTCTAGTTGGTCGTCGCCAATAAATGCTACTTCTTCTACAAATGCTGCTTTAATCGCTGGAATTGCTTTCTTGCCTCTAAATTCTTTGATTAATTTAGCAGGTGCATTTCCATTGTCGCAAAGCATGATGGATGAAGTTCCATGTAGAACTGGATATAATTCAGAGTAATCAACATTGATTTCTTCCAAAGCACGTTTTAGCAATGAGTTTTTTACCATCCTAAGTTTAATATTACGACGGAAACACATTCTACGCAATGCATTGGTTTGTTCAACATTTAATCCCGTAAGGTCAGTTATGTACATGTACTTGTATTCTTGCAGGTCTTGAACTACTGAATTTGTAATTTCAATTTTTCTATCTTTTTTCATTTTTTTTTGACCTTTTAAATTGTAACTGACTTGGGTTCTACCTGAACTCCTGGACTCATTGTACTAGAAACATACATACTTCTGATGTAAGTTCCTTTTGCAGCGGTCGGTTTTAGTTTAATGATGGTTTGAACAAGTTCTCTCGTGTTTTCAAATATTTTTGAATTCTCGAAATTTACTTTTGCAACCGATGCGTGAATAATACCGTATTTGTCAACTTTAAAGTCAATTTTACCAGCTTTTACTTCTTGCACCGCTTTGCCAATATCCATCGTTACAGTTCCAGATTTTGGATTGGGCATCAAACCACGGGGACCTAATATTTTACCTAATGCACCAATTTTTGGCATTACACTTGGCATTGTAATGATAACATCGATATCAGTCCAACCTGATTTGATTTTATCAATATATTCATCTAATCCGTAATAATCTGCACCTGCTGCTTTTGCTTCTTCTTCCTTATCAGGAGTACAAAGCACTAACACTTTAACTGTTTTTCCTGTGCCATGGGGTAGTGTTACAACGCCACGAACCATTTGATTTGCTTTTCGTGGATCAACACCTAAGCGGATGTCAATGTCGAAAGAGGCATCAAATTTTGTTGTGGTCATTTCTTTTACTACCTGAATTGCTTCGGTAAGGGAATAAACAGTGTTTTTGTCATATTTTGATAACGCTTCTTTGCGTTTTTTAGATATTTTAGCCATTTTTCTGTTTATTTTTAGTTTTTAGCTAAAGGAAAATCTCCCTTAACTGTGATACCCATACTTCGTGCTGTACCAGCAACCATTTGCATTGCTGATTCAACAGTGAAACAATTCAAATCCGTCATCTTGCCTGTAGCAATTTCCTGGACTTGTTCCCATGTTACAGAAGCAACTTTAGCTCTGTTTGGTTCCGCGGAACCTTTCTTAATTTTTGCTACTTCAACTAGCTGTACTGCCACTGGAGGTGTTTTTAAGATAAAATCAAAAGATTTATCTTTGTACACAGAAATAATCACAGGAATTACTTTCCCTGCAACATCTTGTGTACGAGCATTGAATTGCTTGCAAAACTCCATAATGTTCACCCCTTTAGAACCTAATGCAGGTCCAACGGGAGGTGAAGGATTGGCAGCACCACCTTTAATCTGTAGTTTGATATAAGCTGCTACTTCTTTTGCCATTTTTGTTTACACTTTAAATTATTAATTTATTATAGTTAACCCGTTATGATTCTTTTTCAACTTGCATGAAACTTAATTCTAATGGCGTTTTTCTTCCAAAAATTTTCACCATTACCTTTAATTTCTTTTTCTCTTCGTTTATCTCTTCGATAACACCTGCGAAACTGTTGAAAGGTCCATCAATTACTTTTACGGTTTCACCTATGATGAAAGGGGTTGTGAATTCCTCGTTCATATCCGTAAGTTCATCAACTTTGCCAAGAATCCTATTGACCTCGGCTGGACGCATTGGTTCTGGTGTTTTGTTCGCACCCAAAAAGCCTAAAACGTCAGGAGTCTGACGAAGAATATGGGCTGTTTCACCAGATAAATCAGCTTCGATTAGTACATAACCGGGAAAGAAATTTCTCTCCTTGCTGATTTTTTTTCCTTTTCTGATTTGATACACTTTTTCCGTAGGGATGAGTATTCTAGTTACTAAATGAGAAATATTGAGACGTGATATTTCACTCTCAAGGTAAGTTTTTACTTTGTTTTCTTTTCCGGTAACAGTTCTAAGAACGTACCATTTTTTTTCGATTTCGCTCATTCTACTAAATAGGGTATTTCAGATGTTTATCATAACTTCTTGAATTGTGTTGAGTTAAAACAACTTATACAATTGTGTAATCGTTGAATTTAATACTGTATCCATCAAAAGTACTACTAGAGCAATTATAAGGGAAGCAATGGACACAACTACAGCACTATTTTGCAACTCGTTCCAAGTGGGCCAAGATACTTTATTGAAAAGTTCTTCGTAACTTTCTTTGAAGTAATTTATAACTTTTGTCATTTTGTTTTTTTATCAATATTGCACGGGTGGTAAGACTCGAACTCACAACCAATGGTTTTGGAGACCACTACTCTACCAATTGAGCTACACCCGTTAAAGTTTTGCAAGGGTAAATATTTACCCTTGCAAAAATATATTAAGGTAGAAGTTCAGTTACCTGACCAGCACCAACGGTACGTCCACCTTCGCGAATTGCGAAACGTAGCCCTACGTTTAAAGCGATTTCAGATAATAATTGTACTTCGACAGTTAAGTTATCACCAGGCATTACCATTTCAACACCTTCGGGAAGAAAAACTTCACCTGTAACGTCTGTGGTTCTGAAATAGAATTGAGGGCGATATTTGCTATGGAATGGAGTGTGGCGTCCACCTTCTTCTTTTTTCAAGATATAAACCTCAGCTTTGAAGTTTTTGTGTGGTTTTACAGAACCAGGTTTGCAAATTACCATACCACGACGAATTTCGTCTTTGTCGATACCACGAAGTAATAAACCAACGTTATCACCAGCTTCACCGTAGTCAAGAATTTTACGGAACATTTCAACACCAGTAACAACTGATTTTAGTTTTTCAGCACCCATACCTATGATTTCCACTGGATCACTAGAGTTGATTGTGCCTGTTTCGATACGACCTGTAGCAACAGTACCACGACCTGTAATTGAGAATACGTCTTCAACCGGCATCAAGAATGTTTTATCAACATCACGAGTTGGGCGAGGAATATATTCATCAACAGCAGCCATTAGCTCTAAGATTTTTTCAACCCATTTTGGTTCTGAGTTCAATCCACCAAGAGCAGATCCGCGAATAACAGGAATATTGTCACCGTCAAATCCGTAGAAACTCAATAATTCACGAATTTCCATTTCAACAAGTTCTAATAACTCCTCATCGTCAACCATGTCAACTTTGTTCATAAATACAACCAATTGAGGTACACCAACCTGACGAGCTAAAAGAATGTGCTCGCGTGTTTGTGGCATAGGGCCATCAGTTGCAGCTACAACTAAAATTGCACCGTCCATTTGTGCAGCACCTGTAACCATGTTTTTTACATAGTCAGCGTGACCAGGACAGTCAACGTGTGCGTAGTGACGATTTGCTGTGGAATATTCAACGTGTGATGTATTAATGGTAATACCACGTTCTTTTTCTTCAGGAGCGTTGTCAATAGATGCGAAGTCTCTAAATTCTGAATAACCAGCATTTGCTAATACTTGTGTAATTGCAGCCGTTAAAGTTGTTTTACCATGGTCAATGTGTCCAATGGTGCCAATATTAACGTGTGGTTTGGAACGATCAAATTTTTCTTTTGCCATATTATTTATTCAATTAAGGTGTTTTTATATTATTCTTTTTTAGTTTAAAAATGTAAGGTTATTAAATGAAAAATAGAGCCATTGACGAGAGTTGAACTCGTGACCTCTTCCTTACCAAGGAAGCGCTCTACCACTGAGCTACAACGGCACAATGCCTTTGAGCGGAAGACGGGCTTCGAACCCGCTACCTACAGCTTGGAAGGCTGTCGCTCTACCAAATGAGCTACTTCCGCTTTGTGTGGGGAGAGGAGGATTCGAACCTCCGAAGGCGTTGCCAACAGATTTACAGTCTGCCCCATTTAACCACTCTGGAATCTCCCCGTATATATTATTAGAGCCGATGGAGGGATTCGAACCCCCGACCAGCTGATTACAAATCAGCTGCTCTGGCCAACTGAGCTACATCGGCATGCTCTACTAGTTTTTCAAAAAACGCAGTCCCTATTTAATGGGACTGCAAATTTAGAAATAATATTTGATATACCAAACATTTTGTGATTATTTTTCTGAAAATAATGCGATTTATAATCCTTTTATTTTTTCTTTGCTCTTAATCAGTTGTTTACGTAAAGCATCAACGGCATTGTCTGTGGCTTCTTCAAACGATTTTCCTGTTTTTGATGCAAATAAATCATTCCCGCGAATAATTAATTTGATTTCAACGGTCTTGTTTTCTGGTTTATCGACGTTTTCAATTTTTAAAGTCACTTCTGTCCCAAGTACCATATCCGACTTTTTTATCAGTTTGTCAATCTTGTCTTGAATAAAGTCTTCTAGTTTTGAATCTGTTTTGAAATGTAAAGATGTGATTTTAGCGTTCATGATGGCCTCCTTTTTTATGCTCGCGGATGAGCTTGTTTATATATGTTCTTTAATTTTGAAATCGAATTGTGAGTGTATATTTGAGTCGCGGATAAATTTGCATGACCCATAAGCTCTTTTATTGCATTAATATCAGCCCCTTCATTTAATAAATGAGTGGCAAATGTATGCCGTAAAATGTGAGGACTTTTCCTTTGCTGTGTTGTTACTCTTCCCATATGATGCCGTACAATTCTATAGATGCTTTTTGGATACATTTTATTTCCTTTTAGAGTAACAAAAAGATGCTCGATTTGTTTGATGCCAGCGAAAGATTCGTCCCTTAATGCAATATATTCTTTTATCTTTTTTGATAAATTTATACTGATGGGAATAATGCGCTCTTTTTGACGTTTTCCAAAGATTTTTATTTGACCTTCATAAAACGAAATATCATTGTCTTTTATGTTGATTAGTTCAGATAGGCGGATGCCTGTAGAGTAGAAAATGTCTAAAATAAGTTTATCTCTCATTCCGATAAATCCTTCGTCAAAAGAATCGGGGTTTAAAAGTTCATCTGCTTTTGTTACATTAATATAAATAGGAAGTCTTTTTTTTATCTTGGGCGATGAAATGGTCTCCATCGGATTTTTAGAAATTATTTCGTTTTTTTGTAAAAAACGATAATAACTTCGCAAACTTGATAGCTTTCTGCTGATTGATTTTGATTCTATTTTGTTATACGTGAGGTCGGAAATCCATCCCCTAATTTGAATAGAGTCAGCGTCTGCTAAATTGTTTATTTCAAAAACTGAAACTAAATAGTGGGAAAATTGTTCTAAATCAGAAAGATAAGATTTTACAGTTAAAGCCGAACTTCTTTTTTCGGATTCTAAATACTGAATGTAGTCGGGTGATATCATAAAAAAAACCGTAAAATGAGGTGTAAATATACAACATCATTTTACGGTTTGCAACTAGTAAGTCTTAAAAATGATTAATCAAGATTAGAATAAGTCTTCTCTATGTAAATCGCTTTTAAGCGTTGCTCCCTTTTCAGGATCGATGGTTTTGTGAACTTTTGACGTGCACGTAACTCTTTGACTACTCCTGTTTTTTCAAACTTACGTTTCAATTTTTTTAGGGCTCTGTCAATGTTTTCTCCTTCTTTAATGGGAACAATAATC
>JAQUGA010000147.1 GCA_028684405.1 Bacteroidales bacterium
ACTTCGACGACTGTGATTTTTTCTGAACTTCTAAAAAACTGAATCATTGTTATATCAGATTGATAATAAATTAATTACATATTTCCCAAAACTTGATGTTGCAAAGATAAGAAATTCCAATAAACGACTTGATAAAAATGGAAAAGAGAAGAGATTTTAATGGATGAAATATAAATATTTATGACAAAAGTCCGAAGGATTTGAAAACCTTCGGGCTTTTAAAAATAGATTTCCAACCTTCGTTGTTTAACGTAAAATTCCCTTTATTTTTTTCGAGCTATTAAAAACATAATATCATACGTATTCAACTTCAAATATAGCGAGGAAGGAATTTTTTGATAGATGTAAGTTTTCCATTTACTTTCTTTTTTTTGAAGCAAAAACAGAGAGTAAAAAATCTGTTTTACGGATCGCGAAACAGGAGGATATTTTATAGACTGAACTTCATATCCATATTTTTCAAGCATTTTGGACAAGGTTTTTTTTGAGAAATAATGCAAATGAGTCGGTGGATGAATCATGCGCCATGAAGCTCCTTTCATTCGAGGGACAAAACTTGATATATCTCCAGTGGTTATAAAAAGGAAACTTCCAGCGACTGATTCTTTAGATATTTTCTCAATAAACTCATCAGGAGAAGACAAATGCTCAATTACATCCCACATAAAAACATGAGAATATGGATTCGATGAAAAATCTGATTCCAAATAATTTTCATTTAAAACATTTACTTTTAATACTGATTTACCATACTCAACAGCCTCTTTTGCAATGTCGTATCCAACATAACTAGCAGATGGATATCTGTTTTTAATGAGTTGTCCGAAAAACCCATAAGCACAACCAATTTCTAAAACGTGATGAAAGTTTTGTCTTTTGGTGATTTTGTCAATCTGTTTAAGTCTGCTATTGAAGTTTTTCTGAATGGTTTCCTTATCATCAATATAATTGCTGTATTCGTCTCCGTTAAAATATTTTTCACCATAAAATAGTTTCAATTCTTCGTCAGAAATATTAATATTTGCAGTTATAAAACCACAATTATTACATTTTTGCAATGTGTTTTTATAGATGAGTTTGAAATCTGAATTTCCGCAAACAATACATTTATCCATTATGGGTTGCTAATATTTGAGTCGCGAATAATGTAGTTCGGACGTTTTTTGTTTTCAATAAAAAGTTTTCCAAGATATTCACCCATAACGCCAAGTAGGACAAGTTGAATTCCTCCAATAAATAAAACACTGGCAATGAGCGAACCCCAACCACTCAAAGTATAATTTGTAAACAAGGTGGCATAAACTGCAAAAACTCCGTACAAAAATGATAAAATGGCAATGATAAATCCAATTACCAAAGATATTTTGAGTGGTTTAATGCTAAATGAAGTGACTCCAACAATGGCGAATTTAAACATTTTCCGAAATGGATATTTTGTTTTTCCTGAAAAACGCTCTTCTGCTTTATATTCCAATGATTTTTGTCGATATCCCATCCACGCAATGATACCACGAATAAAGAGATAGTTTTCGGTAAACTTGCTAAGTTCTCGCATGACTTTTTTATCAAGCAATCGAAAATCCGCGGCACCTTGAACAACTTGGGTGTGACTTATTGATTTCATCAAACGATAAAAAAGATTGGAAGTGGCTTTTTTAAACATACTGGCATTTGAAGTTTCAACACGGATGGTATAAACAACATCGAAACCTGCCTCCCACTCTTCGAGCAAACGTGGAATAAGCGAAGGCGGATGTTGCAAATCGGCATCCAAAGAGATGGAGCAATCACCCGTCGCATTATCAATTCCAGCTTTAAGAGCATTTTGATGTCCGAAATTTCTTGAAAATGAGATAAATCGAACCCGTGAATCTTCTAAATTCAGTTTTTTTATAATTTGCAAACTTTGGTCTGAACTTCCATCATCCACAAAAATAAACTCAAATTGATATTTTGTTGGCACAAACTCGCAAACCCTGTTGTATAGTTCAATTATATTGCCTTCTTCGTTGAAGCAAGGAATAATAATACTGATCATTTTTATCTCTTTTTCGTTCATTCTGAATGGGTTTCGTTTTTTCTAGCGTTCATCAATCCAGCAATTAGAAGATAAAATAAAAGGATGAAGAAGCTGATGATTGTAATACTATATGCAATAATAATATTTTTCGGCTGATAATTAAAAACAATGGTGTTTTTTCCTGCTGAAACTGGGACAGCCATAGTTGTATAATTTGCTTTATAAATGGGAACCATTGTATTGTTCACTTTTGCGGTCCAGCCGTAATAATTATTTTGGAGCAAAACCACCATAGACGACTGCACTGCTTCACACTCAATTTCGATATGAGTAGGTGAAAATTTAGAAATGTGAATATTTCCAACAAGAGTGTCGGGGATAATGTTTTCTTTAAGAGTCAAATAATCGGAATGGGACAAAAAAACCGCAGACGAATCCGCTTTATTCTCCTTTGAAAGGGTTTCGAAATCGTTTGTTGAATAAATAGAACTTGACAAATAAACCAGTGGATTCTTCAGCATTTCATCAAAAAACTCTGGAATGGTATCCGTTAGATATTTAAAATCCTTGAAAATAAAGGGAGTAAATCCTTCATGCGAAACCTGCTTGTTATACATGCTGGTATTTTTCCAAAAAGGGGGTTGTTTGGGAATATCTTTTTCGTTTGTCAAAATTGCATTCGTGTTCGGAATTGGAAATTTTCGAGGAAATGTATTTAAATAAGCTTGAGCATCTTTGGTATAAACCACAGGATCGTTTATCGTATAAGGAGCATTCAATTGCGTAGATAACATCATTTCGAAAACGACTAAAACAGCAATAAAGGCGAGTGTTTTGGAGGATGTTTTATATTTAAATAGAAGAAAAACAGCAAGCGATAAAAATACAATCTGAAAAAGCGCATGAACTGCAAAATGCTGTTTAAAGGAAGATGTTGAAGAAAATGTAAACAATTGATTTAGAACAACATTCTTAATATCAAGATAACCTTGTCCTCTGAAAACAAAAATAAAAACGATCATTATTACAATGAATAATCCAGAAAAAACATAAAAGGGAAGTGGGATTTTCTTATTGGTGAAAAAAATTGATTGTAAAGAATTTCCTGCTATCAATATAAAGAAAAAGATAAAAAACAATCGGAATAAGGCAGGAAATCGGAACGTGTTCATCAGTGGAACCCAGTCGTACAAAAACATTCTCACTGGAGTATAAGCTCCAAAGGAAGCCAATAATGAGAAGAATGCAAATAAAACAAACAACCATTGAATGGATCTCTTTTTGCCCCATAATCCCAAAACAGAAAAAACCAAAATAATAATTCCAAAATAACCATTTGTCATGGATAAATCTGTTTTAAAAAACTCCATTGTATTTTGACCTACAACTGCTAAAGGAGTTATAAATGAGAGAGAACATTGTGGAGAAAATGGACAAAAAATAGCCATTTCAGGAGTAATCGAACCTCCTCGAGTTAGAAATGGAAGTGCATAATAATTTGAAATCACGATAATACTCGAACAAATCATCACAATAATCAGTGAAATCAGAAGATATTTGTAATAATTTAAAATGCCTTTTATTTTATTTAATTTGTATTCTTTATACGTAAATAAAGCAAGCAAAATTACAAGAATGTAAACCGTTACAAAAACAAAAGCAGGATAACCAGCACTTAAAAACAGATACGCCCAAAGAGCCAACAATGCCGCATTATAGAAGTTTCTTTTTTTATACAATACTAAAAACTGATTCAGTACAAAAGGGAGCCAAGCACCTGATATAGTCCATGTTAAATGCTGAGCATTTCCCACAAAAAAGCCAGAAAAAAGATAAGCAATGGCTAAAATAAAAGAGATTTTCTTATCGTAATTGAGTGTTTTTCCAAGAATAAACATTCCCCAAGAACCAATAAAAATGTGGAGCAGAAATTCAAAACCAATCAGATTTAATGTATATCCATGAAAAAGACCAATAATCCATGCAATGGGATACCAAGTTCCGCTTTGTGGATCGGCATGAATGGGATATCCTAAAGTTTGATAGGGATTCCACAAGGGCAATGAATGGCTTTGCAAAATTTCGCCAACCATGAACCGCGAAGGGAAATAATAATCGATAACATCCCATTTAAGCGGATGGACGCCAAAACCAATTTGCCAGTATCCTACAACACACAAAACAGCAAGAATCAATATATATATCCAATCGGTTTTGCTGAATTTTAAGATTAACTTTTGCATAAAATAATCATAAATGATTAAGCAAAACTAATCATTTTTCCGAAAAGATTTAAAAAACAGAGAACAATAAGTTAGGTGATTATGTCAGCAATTGTTATCAGACTATATAACTTACGAAGAAAGTCTGGAAACGACACCTCAATAAAGTCTTCTTAGTTTGCAAAACCATTTTTTGCAATAAATCGTTCAAAATTGCTAATTTTGCAGACTAGAATAATATTTTAAAGATACTTAATCGATTTTATGCCAGATAACACTCTTCAGCAACGCCAAACATTTGGCATTATCAGTCACCCTGACGCCGGAAAAACCACCCTTACTGAAAAACTTTTGCTTTTTGGCGGAGCGATACAAACCGCAGGAGCGGTAAAAAACAATAAAATTACCAAAACCGCCACTTCCGATTTCATGGAAATTGAAAAACAGAGAGGTATTTCGGTGGCGACTTCGGTGATGGGTTTTGAATATAAAGGATTCAAAATAAACATATTAGACACTCCTGGTCACAAAGATTTTGCAGAAGATACCTATCGCACTCTGACAGCCGTTGATAGTGTTATTTTGGTGATTGATTCAGCGAAAGGAATTGAGGAACAAACTCGAAAATTGATGGAAGTTTGTCGCATGAGAAGCACGCCCGTTATTGTTTTCATCAACAAACTCGACCGCGAAGGAAAAGATCCTTTTGAACTTTTGGATGAAATTGAAAAAGAATTCAAAATACATACTCGTCCTCTCACTTGGCCCATTGGCATGGGAAATTCATTTAAAGGAGTCTATAATATTTACGATAAAAATCTGAAACTTTTTGCCATCAACAAAACTGAAATTTCGGAGGATACTGTTCAGATTGATGATATTTTGGATGAAAAACTAGAAGAAGTTATTGGAAAAGGATGGGCTGCTTCCTTGCGAGATGACATTAATTTTGTAGAAGAACTCTACGAACCATTTGATAAATCGCTTTATTTAGACGGACTTTTAGCTCCTGTCTTTTTTGGAAGTGCCATTAATAATTTCGGAGTACAAGAGTTATTGGATACTTTTATCCGAATTGCTCCATATCCTCAAGCCAGAAATACAGATGTTCGAAAAGTAAATCCTGAAGAAGAGAATTTTACTGGATTTATTTTTAAAATTCATGCCAATCTTGATCCAAACCATCGAGACAGAATTGCATTTTGTCGAATTGTTTCAGGAAAATTCGAACGAAATAAATTTTATTATCACACCCGTTTGGATAAAAAAGTTCGCTTTTCAAATCCAACGAGCTTTATGGCAAATGAAAAAACAATCGTAGACACTTCTTTACCTGGTGATGTTGTGGGTTTGTACGACACAGGGATTTTCAAAATTGGAGATACACTAACCGAGGGCGAAAAAATGAATTTTCAAGGAATTCCAAGCTTTTCACCCGAACTTTTTAGAGAATTAATCAATAATGACCCTTTTAAAACCAAACAATTGGAAAAAGGAATTCGTCAGTTGACAGACGAAGGAGTGGCGCAGCTTTTTATTCAGCAACCAGGAAATATCAAAATTGTGGGAACTGTTGGTGAACTTCAGTTTGAAGTAATTCAATTCCGACTTTTGCACGAATATAGTGCTGCGTGTAGTTTTCAACATCTAAATTATTACAAAGCCTGTTGGATAACCAGCAAAGATCAAAAGGTACTCGACAGCTTTATTAATATGAAAAGTCGCCTTATTGCTTATGACAAAGAAGATTTGCCCGTTTATCTGGCAGAAAGTGCTTGGATGCTAAAAACGACACAAGAAAATTTTCCAAAAATAGAATTCCACTTTACTTCTGAATTTAAAACAGATCAGAAAACAATTGGCGAGGCTACGTATTGGTAAAAAACGGCTTATGAGTAAAACACAATATATAAAACAACGATGGAAAGGGGGCAATTTAATTTATCCTTTGCCCGCCCTCATGGTGAGTTGTGGTAATGAACTTGATGGATACAATATTATTACGGTTTCGTGGGGCGGCACCGTCTGCACCAATCCGCCGATGTGTTCCATCTCCATTCGGCCAGAGCGTCATTCGTATGATATTATTAAAAAATCGGGAGAATTTGTTGTAAACCTCAGCACAGCAAAATTGGCAA
>JAQUGA010000148.1 GCA_028684405.1 Bacteroidales bacterium
CCGTTATTATGTGGATTTTTGGAAGACTGAATAAAAAAGGAAAGGAACCATCTACTCCAAAGAAAATTGGAATTGGTATGGGAATTGCCGCTCTAGGATTCGTTCTTATGACTATTGGTTCAATTGGTTTACCAAAACTTGCAGAAGTTACAGCAATGGGCGGATTGCCAGATGCAGATCGCGTGACTCCATGGTTGCTTTTTGGAACCTATTTTATCCTAACCGTTGCTGAATTATTTATCTCTCCACTTGGACTTTCATTTGTATCTAAAGTTGCTCCTGTTCACCTACAAGGTTTGATGCAAGGTGCATGGCTTGGTGCAACAGCCATTGGAAACTTCTCTCTTTTCATGGGAGCAATGATGTATGAAAGCATTTCTATATCAGTAACATGGTCTGTATTTGTAGTCGTTTGTACTTTATCTATGGTCGCCATGTTCTCTATGGTTAAATGGCTTGAAAGAGTTGCAAAATAAAAAATACTTTTATATTTAAAAACAGGACTGAAATGATTCAGTCCTGTTTTTATTTTAACTCAGAACGGCTAAATAGTTCCAAAGCTCCGCTCAACAGAAGTGCTTTTTTTTATCTAATGTTCACTATATCATCAAAAGTTTGTATTTTTACCAACTAAAAAAACAAATAAAACATATATTATGGCAAAAGTTCTAATTATTGGTGCAGGTGGCGTTGGCGCTGTCGTTACTCACAAATGTGCACAAGTTCCGGAAGTATTTACCGAAATAATGCTCGCCAGCCGTACAAAAGAAAAATGCGATAAAATCGCAGCTCAAATTAAAAGCACAAAAATTCAAACTGCTAAATTGGACGCCGATGTGGTTCAAGACACCATTGATTTAATTAATTCCTTTAAACCAGACATCGTTATCAATGTAGCTCTTCCCTATCAGGATTTAGTTATCATGGATGCTTGTTTGGCAACTAAAACAAACTACTTAGACACTGCCAATTACGAACCCATTGATGAAGCAAAATATGAATACAGCTGGCAATGGGCATATCACGATCGTTTTAAAGAAGCAGGAATTATGGCTATTTTAGGTTGCGGTTTCGACCCTGGTGTGACCAGTATTTTCACCGCTTATGCTGCCAAACATTATTTTGACGAAATTCATTATTTAGATATTATCGACTGCAATGCTGGAGATCATGGAAAAGCATTTGCGACCAATTTCAATCCAGAAATCAACATTCGCGAAATTTCTCAAAAAGGTCGCTATTGGGAAAATGGCAAATGGGTAGAAACAGAACCATTGGAAATTCACAAACCCATTCATTATCCAAATATCGGTGAAAGAGAATCCTATCTTTTGTATCACGAAGAGCTAGAATCTTTGGTAAAAAACTTTCCCACTATAAAAAGAGCTCGTTTTTGGATGACTTTTGGCGAAAAATACATTCAGGCTCTAAACTTACTTCAAGAAATTGGCATGACCAGCATCAAACCCATTATGTATGAAGGTCGTGAAATTGTTCCTCTTCAATTCCTAAAAGCAGTTCTTCCCGAGCCTTCATCTTTGGGTGAAAACTACAAAGGACAAACCTCCATTGGTTGCCAAATTAAAGGAATCAAAGATGGAAAAGAACGCACCTATTATATTTGGAACAACTGCCACCACGACGAAGTTTACAAAGAAATTGGAGCACAAGCAGTCTCCTATACAACAGGAGTTCCAGCCATGTTGGGAGCCAAGATGGCCATTACAGGAAAATGGAGCGGAAAAGGAGTTTTCAATGTTGAAGAGTTCAATCCAGACCCATTCCTCGAACTTCTTGGAAAATATGGTTTGCCTTGGAATGAAGAGATTGACAAAGAATTAGCCGTCAATAAATAGCTCTCTCCAGACACTAAAAATTCTAATACAAACTAAAGTTATAAAAGAACCTTAAGCCTTTCAAAACGAAAGGCTTAATTTTAAAAATAGAGATTTATGCAGTTCAACACAAACGATATTCCTTCTCCCTGTTTTGTTTTAAACATGGCTTCGCTTAGAGCAAATCTACAAATTTTGGACTTGGTTCAAAAAGAAGCAGGAGTGAAAATTATTTGTGCTCTCAAAGGCTACGCTTTTTGGTATACATTCCCATTGTTGAAAGATTATCTTTCAGGTGCCACTGCAAGCTCGCTAAACGAAGCAAATCTAATTGTGAACGAAATGGGTGTTGAAGCACATACCTACTGTCCTGTATATTTGGAAGAGGAATTTAAAGACCTTCTAATATACAGTAGCCATCTTAGTTTCAACTCCTTTTCTCAATGGGAAAAATTTAAGCCAACAATGGAAGAGTTTCCCAGAAAAGTATCTATTGGATTGCGCATAAATCCCGAATATTCGGAAGTAGAAACAGATTTATACAATCCAGCCATTCCTGGATCACGACTTGGAATTACGATTGATAAATTTTCGGAAACACTTCCCGAAGGTATCGAGGGTTTACACTTTCACACCCTTTGCGGAAATGACTCATACACTTTGGAAAGAACGTTGGTTGAAGTAGAGGCAAAATTTGGACATTTGATAAAACAATGCAAATGGTTTAATATGGGCGGCGGCCATCACATCACTCGGGAAGACTATGATTTAGAACATCTTATAAAAATTTTACAAGATTTTAAAAAGAGATATCCCAATCTGGAAGAAGTAATACTTGAACCTGGAGAAGCAGTGGGTTGGCAAACTGGATATCTGAAATCAACCGTTCAAGATATTATTGATTCAAAAGGCATTAAAGTGGCCATGTTGGATGTTTCTTTTGCTTGTCACATGCCCGATTGTTTGGAAATGCCATACAAACCAAAAATCTGGGGTGCCAAGGATGCTCAAACTGGCAAAACAATATACAGAATGGGTGGTTCTTCTTGCTTGGCAGGCGACTACATGGGCATGGGAGATTATTCTTTTGAAGAAGAGTTGAAAATTGGAGATTCTATTATTTTTGACGATATGATTCATTACACCATGGTGAAAACAACTTTTTTCAACGGAGTAAAACATCCTTCAATTGGAGTTATTGAAGAAGATGGAGAATTTCATGTACTTAAAGAGTTCGGTTATTTTGACTATAAAAATAAATTATCGTAAAGATGAAAAAATAATAGTGTTGATTTTCAACATTTAAGAAACTTTAGATTTAAAACATTAAAAAAAACTATCAAAATTGCATTAAAAAATATATTTTTGCAATTGAATAAAATTATTACAATGCTTAGTCGACGTTATTTGAGAACAAAAACACTACAAGCTCTTTTTGAGTATGAAATAGGAAAAAGTGTTACTCCAGCGGTTGGTGAAAAAAATCTTTTCACTTCTATCCGAAACTTAAAGAGTCTTTCGTTGATTCATTTTGAGATTATTTTATATTTGAAAAAATTAGCGCTCGAACGTATTGAAAATGTCAAAACGAAATTTCTTCCCTCCGACGAAGACTTAAACCCCAATCTGAAATTCGTTCAAAACTCAATTTTTCAAATTCTCGAAAACAATACGGATTATCAAGAACAGATAAAAAACAGTAAAATTGATGTGAGTCCTGAAATTGACATCATAAGACAAACTTTCCAAAATCTAATTAATTCAGAAGAATACAA
Organism: Bacteroidales bacterium; assembly: GCA_028684405.1. Classification (GTDB taxonomy): domain Bacteria; phylum Bacteroidota; class Bacteroidia; order Bacteroidales; family WCHB1-69; genus JAQUGA01. Next base: position 3,611 of record JAQUGA010000148.1, read on the forward strand.
AGCTTATATGAATTCTGAAACTTCTGATTTTGAAGAAGATAGAAATTTCATCATGGATGTTTTCAAGGATTTTGTAGTCAACAATGATGCACTATCCTCTGCTTATGCTGAAAAGAATTTACATTGGTACAGCGATTTTTTTGAAGCAGCACTTCTTACTGCCAAAAGCATTAAAGGATTAACGCCTGATTATCCAATCGACCAAGAACTTCCTGCTTTTATCAGCAATGAAGATGATGATGCCGATGATATTGTTTTTGTAAAAACCTTGTATCATTCAGTGATAAAAAACAAAGATAAATACATGGAAATTATCATAAATAGGCTGGAAAACTGGGATTCTGACCGATTGGCAGTTCTTGATTTGATAATATTAAAAATGGCTTTAGCTGAATTTATCGAATGTCCATCGGTACCCATCAAAGTAACCATTAACGAATATATCGAATTATCAAAAGATTACAGCACTCCCAAAAGCAAGATTTTTATTAATGGACTTCTTGACAAAATATCTATCGAACTTTTGAGCAAAAATATCATCCAAAAAACAGGCAGAGGCTTATTAACATAAATGACCATGAAACAACTCTTTTTCACATTCACAATAACTGCTTTACTTCTGTTTCTAACTTCATGTGGAAACACTGAGAAACCCATTAGCACCGACGTGGTAAACAACCCTAAATCGGCTTCATCAACAAAAGAAGGCGATGTTCCGATATTGACATTCGACAGAAGTGAACATGATTTTGGAATAGCCATGCAAGGCGAACGGCTCTCCTACTCTTTTAAATTTACCAATACGGGCAAAAAAGATCTTATTATCTCACAAGCATCTGCCAGTTGTGGTTGCACTGTGGCCGATTTTCCACAAACTCCCATCCGTCCGAACGGCAAAGGTCATGTTACCATTGTTTTCGATACAAAAGGATTAAAAGGGCTTCAAACAAAAAGTGTGATTGTATATGCAAACACCAATCCAAATCAAGTAAACCTCAAAGTATCAGCCATGGTTGATATTCCTTAATGTAAACAAATCAATTAATCATTAAAAATAAATAAAATGGAAATCTCGAACATTATTCTCATGATGGGTAGCGGAAATGAAAAAGGAGGAGGAGCATCTTCTTTTATATTTTTAGCTTTAATTATTCTCGTATTTTACTTCTTTATGATTCGCCCTCAAGTAAAAAAAACCAAAGAACAAAAAAAGTTCAGAGAAGCACTTAAAAGAGGGGACCAAATAATTACCATTGGTGGCATTCATGGAAAAATCGTAGACGTTCAAGAAACAACTTTCACTATTGAAGCTGAAGGTGGTAACCGCTTTAAGATTGAAAAATCAGCAGTTGCTACAGGCCACGGTGAATTAATGGGTGATCAAAAATAATCTTATTTTCAAGCTTTTCTCTTTTTAAAGAAAAGAGAAAAGCTTGATTTTTTAAAACACAAACTCATGCACAATGATTAAAAAAAACATCATTATTTTCTCTTCTTGTGCAATTATCTCGATGGTTGGCTGGCTTTCTATTAAGCTCAGTAAAAACTACTATCAAACATTTACACTCCGTTATGAAATTAGAAACACACCCAGTAATATTCGTCTTAGCTCCGAAAACAATACGATTAAAATAAATTTCAAAGCCGATGGATTTAAGCTTGCAAATTTGTCGAAAATCATTAAAACGACAGACTATATTATTGATTTTTCAGAACTTAAGTATTCTAAAAATACAAGCAACGGAGTTTTAAAAATCCCCAGTGAACTTATTGTTTCTCAATACAATAGAAAATACTTAAACGAAGTTGAAATCATTCAATTTTCACCCGACACTTTAGTTTTTCAAACAATTGAAATACGTCAAAAAACAGTACCCATTATCACAATTTTCAAAACCCCTGAAAGCACAATGATTTTTGAAACAGAATGCATTAAACTACCTGATTCTGTGACGATTAGTGGTGACAAAAACCTCATAGATACCATTTCGAAAATCTTTACAGAAACTGTAGATATTCGTATATTTTCCACACATGAAATTCAAAATACAAAACTGATATCGCCCAATAAAAACATTAAGCTTTCTCATTCTTCGGTCGATATTCGACTTGAAACCCCAAACAAAATAAATATAAAACTGAATATCAAGCTATTACCACAATCAGATAAAGAATTCATATACACACCCGAACAGGCATTTGCCGTATTGGAATATGAAACAGAACTAACGAAGCTGTCTAACCATATTCCAGACAGCTTTAAAGTGGAGATGAATCTCATCGAAAAAAACGGCAATGTGGCTCCCTTAAAAATAAGCAAGCATCCTCAAGGAGTGAACAATATTCAAATTTCACCTTCTACAATACATTTTTCAAAAAACAAAAAGCAGTGATTAAAAGCATTGGAATTACCGGTTCTATCGCCAGTGGAAAGAGCAGCATTGTTCGATTTCTGGAAATATTAGAATTTCCGGTTTTCAACGCCGACTTAGCAGGCAGAGAATTATTGCAATCGCCCCAAATTATTAAGCAAATAACAGTACATTTTGGATTAGAAATAATGAATGGCGAAAATATTGACCGAAAAAAATTGGCAAATATTGTTTTTCAAGATGAAAAACAATTAAAAACTCTCAACTCAATTATACATCCTGCCGTAATTGAATCTTTTCTGAAGTGGA
>JAQUGA010000011.1 GCA_028684405.1 Bacteroidales bacterium
TACTGTAGAGTATCCACTAGTAACCACGGTGTCGCCCACTTTTATTTCCAAATGATATGGAATATCCAATAATTTCCCGAAGCGGTAATCTTTTCCATCCCAAATTACGGTGCCAATATATCCATTTCTTAGCACTTTGGCACTGATTCGGGCATCGCTATGCAACAATGACAGAACAGATGAGAAATTATCGCTAACATCTTTTACGATTCCAACAATGCCTTGTGGTGACAATACCGCTTGATCGGGCTGAATATCCTGATTTCGACCCTTATTAATCAATAAATAATTATTCTGCTTGCCAGTGCTATTGCTGATAACTTTGGCTACTTTATAATTGAATTGCTGGCGATACAAAGTATCGTTTGTCGTAAAAACAGAATCGCTGGTGATAATATATGAGGAAGGATCTCGGTTGAGCAACAGAGCATTGTGAAGAGCGAGATATTCATTTTTAGATTTTAAATGAAAATATCCACTCACATTGTCCCATCTTTGCAAAACAGAACCCGAAAATTGATTGGCAGTAGTAACCATTGCACGACGCTGAAAATTAGAATCTTGCACAATTAAAACAATAGAAAATACATAAAGTAACAGAAAAACAATCACTGTTAAGTATTTCCATAAAAAGGCAATAAGATTCTGCATAATTTTTTAATCGGACAACAAAAATAGTGTTTTTTTTTGAGACAAATCAAATCAGAATTTTTGTCTCAGTAAGTCAAGAATTTGAACGGCATTGGTAGCTGCGCCTTTTCGGACATTGTCAGCCACAATCCACATATTCAAACTATTGGGCTGAGAAAAATCTCGACGAATGCGACCCACAAAGACCTCATCCCTATTTTTAGCATACAAAGGCATGGGATATTCAAAGCGTTCGGCATTATTTAAAACAACTAAACCTTCTGTTTTTTCCAAAATTTCTATTATCTCTTTTAATTCAATATCATTATTAAACTCAATATTCACCGATTCAGAATGTCCGCCAGCAACAGGAACTCGAACAACGGTGGAGGTTACATTAATGGTTGAATCGCCCAAAATTTTACGAGTTTCTTCCAACAATTTAATTTCTTCCGTTGTGTATCCATCTGCTAAAAAATCTCCACCATGGGGAATCACATTCATATCTATGGGATAATGATACACCATTTCGCCAGAAATTCCTTTGCGTTCGTTTTCGAGTTGACGAATTGCTTTTACGCCCGTACCCGTAACCGACTGATAGGTGGAAATAACCAAGCGTTTAATTTTATATTTAGCATGCAAAGGAGCCAAAGCCATCACCAATTGAGTTGTTGAACAATTGGGATTTGCAATGATGCGCGAATCACCATCAATGTGATTGGGATTCACTTCGGGTACAATCAATGGAACGCTCTTGTTCATCCGCCATGCCGAAGAGTTATCGATGACCCAACATCCATTTTCGGCAAACTTTGGTGCCCATTCCAAAGAGACACTTGATCCTGCAGAAAACAATGCAAAATCAGGCTTTTTTGAAACGGCTTCCGTTAAAGAAATAATGGTCAACTCACGTCCGGCAAAAGAAAGTTTTTGCCCTACACTTCGCTCAGAAGCCACCGCGATAATTTCACAATCAGAATAACCGCGTTCTTCCAAAACTTCCAACATTACCGTGCCAACCATTCCACTTACTCCTACTACTGCTATTTTCATAATATTATTTTTTACGTAGCAAAAATAGTGAATTAAGCTCAATATTGCTTCTATTTATAGCAGTTGTTGATATTTTTATCGAAAAGTCAATTTGCAAAACTGCTAATTTCAGTTTAAACATGTTTCTGTTTGTATTTTCAATGAAAAGAGATGTTTAAAAATTACAATTTTGTGTAATTTTGTTCGTTATTAAACCAATCTACAACTTACTCTCACAATGGAAAACATATCCACAGACAAAAATCGAAAAATCTACCTAAAAGCTTTTCTAAAAATCATGCTTTGGTTTTTAGCAGGTCTAGTTTTTATTGCTCTGTCATTGTTTACGGCTGCTTATTTTATGGAAGATAAAATTGCAACGTATGCAATTGACAAATTGAATGAAGAGATGAATACTTCCATCACCTACGAAAAATTGTCTTTTAGTTTTATCAATCGTTTTCCGGATGCCAGTCTCGAATTTAAAAACGTGATTATCAAAGAAGTAGTTCCGGCAGACGAAAAAGAATCTCTTTTAGAAACAAAGAAAATCCTAATCCGTTTTGATTTATGGGACATCGTTTCGGGGAATTATACGGTTCGGAAAATTGAAATTATGGATGGTTTTTTGAAATTGAAACATTTTGCCGATAATACAGATAACTATCAGATTTTTAAAAAGGACACCACACAATCAGAGAAGGGATTTAACTACAAATTAAATAAAATAATCTTAAAAAACATTGATTTTGATTTGTTGGGATTTAAAAATCAGGAACATTATTCAGTAAAAATTGAAAAAGGTGAAGCCAAAGGAACTTTTGGTAATGAAAATTATACCTTAAAAGTAAATGCGGATTTGTTTGTTCGTAAAATCATGTACGACAGCTCTGTTTTTGTAGCCGATAAACCCGCAAATGCCAATTTGGTGTTTTCTGTCCGCGATAAAAACTCATATCATATCAAAAAAGGATTATTGCAGCTAAATCAATTAAAATACCTCATCGATGGTGATATTAACTATTTCGACACTTTGAAAAATTTCACTTTCAATATTCAAGGAAATAAATTAAAACTACATGATTTCATCAAGGAACTGCCCGAGAAATATCAGCAACAACTGGATGGAATCATCACCAACGGGGATTTCAACTTTGAAGCTAGCATTGTAGGCGATTTTGGAAATGACTCCCCCTTGGACATAAATTTAAAAGCAAGCATGCAAAATGGGAACATCAGCAAAAAAGAGAGCGACTTGGATTTATCGCAACTAAACTTTAATTTATTTTATACCAATGGAAATTCGATGTCGCTGGAAAACAGCAGAATATCATTTACAAATTTTAAAACAACGCATAAAACAGGAAGCTTTCAAGGAAGTTTCTCCGTTTCAAATTTCATCTCCCCTACTATAAAAGCCAAACTAAATGGCGATATTAGCCTGAGCGATTTGCACCAACTTATTAACAATGAATCTATTTCGGAAATGAATGGAAAGGCAAATATGAACGTTGATTTGAACTTATCTCTTAAATCAATGAATCACTTTGCACCAAGCGACTTTGTGGGCAGTCGGTCATCGGGTAATATTCAAATCGAAAATGCACTTTTTGTTTTCAAAGACAATTCTAATTTTGTCAGCAATTTAAATGGCAATTTCAAATTTGATAATACCAGTTTGATTATTGAAAACTCAAAATTTAATTATGGCACTAGTGATTTTGAAGCTTCGGGAAGTCTGCTCGATATTTTCCCCTTCCTTCTAAGTCCCGATTTTCCATTAAGAGCAAACTTGAATGTTTCTTCTCAAAAATTAGATTTTGATGATTTGTTTAAAGCAGAAAACGGAAGTCAACAAAACGGAAACTTAGAAATGAAATTACCGCAAAACATAAGTGCCAACGTACAGTTTTTGGGAAATCAGATGAAATTTGGAAAATTTTCGGGCAGCGAATTAAATGCAAATATCGCATTTGATAAAGGAAGAGTTAATGTTCCAAGCTTTAGTGTAAAAGCCTTAGACGGTGACATTTCGGCTCAAGCAAAGTTTTCTCAAACCAACGACAAGAGCTTTTTTGTAACGAGCAATGTGAAAATTAAAAATGTAAACCTCCGAAAATTATTTTATGCAATGAATGATTTTGGACAAGAAAGCGATGGACTTACCTACACCAAAATAAACGGAATGATAGATGCTGACTTAGAGCTTATTTCGGAATGGAATTCGGATTTTACGCCCAAACTAGACCGACTTTTGGTTACTTCAAATACAAGCATCAAAAAAGGTGAGATTAAAAATTACAGCACTTTGGAAAATTTAGCAAAATTTACAAAAATCAGCAATCTATCAAATGTCAATTTCGAAACGCTAACCAACACCATTAGCATTCGTAATGAGACTATTACCATTCCGCAAATGGAAATTAAAAGCAGTGCCGCCAATATTACGGTGAGTGGAACTCATAATTTTAAGAATGAAATTGACTACCGGATTGAGATTTTGCTTTCGGAAATCTTGGGGAAAAAAGCAAAAGAAGCCAATAAATCAAATCCTGAATTTTTGATTGAAGACGACGGCTTGGGCGGAAAAACAAAACTGCATTTGTCCATCACTGGAACCACCGACAAACCTATTATTAAATACGACAAACGAACAGCCCAAAAAAGTGTCGTCAAAACTGTTGAATCGGAACGAAAAGAGATAAAAAGAATCCTGCACGAAGAATTTGGTTTGTACAAAAAAGACACAACTCTGAACAAAAATGCAGCCAAAGAGCGGGAACGTAAAGTGAAAGAAAAAGAAAAAGTCAAGAACCAGGAATCTGGCAAGTTTATCATTGAGTGGGATGAACAATAGGTGTTATCCTGAAGCACAGATGATGAGATGATGTGACAATGTGCTTTGCTGGGATAGCAGCTTTCTGTAATAAAGGATTTTCCTACACTAATATTTCTTCAAACTATTTGGAAGCATTTCTAAAAACCCAAAACATTTATCATAGTTTAATTGATAAAAGTTCACTCCTAAATTTATAGTCTCGTAATATTTGGCTTGGTTTATTTTGTAATATTCTTCAGATGGTATTTTCCAAAAATCACGTCCTAATTTCTCTGTAATAAACCATTTTTCAATCAATCTAGCAGCACGACCGTTTCCATCTCGAAAGGGATGTATATGTGCAAATCTTAAATGAATCAAAGAAGCAAAATAAAAGACTTCAGTCTCCGAAATTTTGGATGAAATTAACTCTTCCAAGTCTTGAAAAAGTGTTTTCATCTCTTTTTTAACAAATTCAGGTTCAACGGCCATATAAGTAAGTCCCGATTTCCCAAACACTCCAGTTTGTTCTATCCGATATTCTCCTCTTTTACTCTTGATCAAAAAAGTCTCTGAGAATATTTTATGACAAGTCAATAGATTCTTTTCATTTAAGATATTATTCTGGGCAAACTCATAAGCTTCAACTAAATCCTCAATCTCTTGAATTTCTTTTCCAAGTTTAAATTTATCTTTGCTTAATTCATAATTCATATAAGAGTTCAAATCAATGCTGTTTCCTTCAATATTAGAAGAATAAACAGCTGAAGATTTTATCAAATAATCAAATCTACCTCTATTTTCAGAAAAATCATATTTCTTAATTAATATTGGAATTTCATGTCCAATTGACTGGATATATGTGTCTAGAAATTTTCTCTCTGTAATTCTCATTTAATTCTAGTATTTATTCGCAAATATAATCAATTTATTTGTAAAAATCTCTCGCAAAAATCTCTCGCAAAGTCGCTAAGATGCAGAGAAACATATCCTTTGCGCCTTTATGAGAAACGTGATTTTGCGAGAAATAGCGATTTTCCTTATTCAATCACTACTCTTATTCCTTCGGAGTGCGATGTAAATTCGGGAGCGTACATGCATTGAATACTTGTGATGCCATTGGAGAAATTTCCTTTTTGATTGGCGACCAATTCATATTCAAACACATAGGTTCCTTTTTTCAAATAATCGATAAAGAAATTGGTAGCAGCATCTCGAGTACTTTCATAATAGCCAAGGCCATCTTGATACTTATATTGAGAAAGTACATTTACGGGCTCAAAACCAGCAGCCCGCATGTCTTTGATATGAACATATTCCAAATCGCGGTCGACTCTGATTTCCATCCGAACTTTGATTTTATCGCCCAACTTAATTTTTGTTCCCGACGAAATGGGACGAATTACGGGTCCTCTGTCGCTTTGCTCGAGAACGAATAGCTCTTTTTTCAATTTCAAAGGGGTTTCGGAAGGCGTAATTTTGTCCAAATTTTCAAAATATTGCCAGTAAACGGCTCCCCAAGCAACGCCAGAAGTCGTTTTATTTACTTCCAATTTTGCCATATCGGCATTTATCTCTCCGGCACTCCAAGACGTTTTAAAATATCCAGTTCCAGCTTCTACCGAAGTTCCATCTAGTTTTTTGGGATCTATAACTTGATTTCCCACTTTCACTTCCGCCAATTTATCATCGGCTAATAAATCAGTACCTCTGAGCAACAAAGCGTAAATGGCTTCAACAGTGGCTTTGGTATTGGTCCAATGTTGGGTTTGCTTTTGTTTGAGCAACCATATTTTCATCTCTTCAACCAAAGAGTCATTTTTTGTAATCTCATCAAAAGCCTCTATAAACAAAGCTTGACGCTCAATCGGAGCCTCGTACCAATAATAAGCTCTTCCTTCGCTTGCCCAATACATTCCCATCTCTTCAGAATGCAAAGATTTCTCCTCCAACGACCTCATTATAGCTTGTGCTACTTTCGCATCTCCCAATCGATGATTTGCTAATGCAATCATGCCTTGCAAATAAATATTACTGTTGAGCCAATATTTTTTCGATTGATTGAGATAATAGTGATACGCTTCTTTGTTTTTGGAAGAAATTTCAAAGCTGTTTCCAAAATAGCTCCGTGCATAAAGATATTGAATTTGATAACTTCCCAAATTATCTTTGCTCAAATCTACTTTGTACCTTTTCAAATCTTCATAATCTTCGCGAATTCGATCATCAAGATACCTCATCCCGTCTCGAACCATTTGAGACATTTTTTTGTCTTTGTCAAAATCAACAACTGAAATGTTTTTCAAATGACCAAAACCAGTAATTATATGTTGTGTAATGTATCGATTGTCTCGCATACCTTTAAACCAAGGCCAGCCGCCGTTTGACATTTGTAATTTCTGAAGTTTGTCAAAACTTTGGGTGAGTTCATTCGACATTCTAATCATATCGAAAAGTAAACCTATTTTTTGTTTTTGATCTGTTTCACTTTTTGCATTCAAAACCCAAGGCGTCTCTTCCAGCATCAAACTTCTGAGTTCTTGATTCTTTTCAAGATTTGACAAAAGTGCATCGGGAGTAATGTTTTTCCAGGATTCGAAAACAGCTTTAATTTTCGGACTTGAATTGGCAATATGCGTAGCGATAGAATTGGCATAAAAACGACTGAAAATCTGTTCCGAACATTGATGTGGATATTCCATCAAATAAGGCAATGCTTGAACAGCGTACCAAGCGGGATTTGAAGTAAATTCCAAGGTATATTTAAAGTGTTTTAAAGTGGTTGATTTATTCTTTTGCATTTTCTCGAAGACAAATGTCTTTTTCTGATTTCCATTGATGGGCATCGGCATAGATTCGGTAACGAGCATTCTGTTTGTCAAAACAGGCAAAGTATTTTCTTCTCCATCCGAAAAATTCCCAGAAGAAGCTAAAACTCGATACGTTATCGCCATAATTCCTTGTGGAATGGTCACTTGCCAGTCAACCTGTGTACTTTGTCCCTGCTTGGTTGAAAATGTCTTTTGAACCTCTTGATGATTCATTAAGTCATGAATGGGTTTCATGGTAATGGCATCGAAAAATTCAACTTTAGCAAAACCAGACAAATCTTTATCTGAAATATTGGATATTTTCACCGAAAAACTGATTTTATCACCCTCTCTGAAAAAACGGGGAGCATTGGGGAAAACCATTAACTCTTTTTGGGTGACCAATTCCTTATTGAAACTGCCAAATTTCAAATCTTTGGTATGCGTAATGCCCATTATTTTCCAACGAGTTAAGGATTCTGGCACCGTAAATTTTAGAACTGCATTTCCATCTTCATCCGTTGAAATATGCGGCATAAAGAAAGCCGTTTCGTTGAAATTAGTACGCACTTGGATATTGTCAAAGCCAGAAACAGCCGCTTGAATTTCGCCTTGCTGAACTTCAGCCAGCTCTTTTCTAAGTTGCTGTTCACCACCACCTCTGCTTGCCGCCAGACCATCACTTTTTCCTCCCGACCTTTCGCCTGACACTGTTGTAACATCTATTCCTTTATCTAAGTCATGTTCAAGTTCATATACTTCGTCTGAAATCGATTCTACCAAGCCACCGGTCTGTTTTCTGTTGATTTGATTGGTACTATATTGTCTTCCAAAGTATCCATAATTATAAAAATTAAAGCCAAACCAATTTAGCTGTTCATATACATTGTAGAATCTATATAGATATTTAGAATTTTTAAAATAGAAATCGGAAGTCGTGCTGTTGAAGGTTTCTCCCATCGACCATGTAATCATAGATTGGTCGCGACGAAGCGGATAAAAACTCCAAAAATGTTTAACAAAAGCGTCTAAACTTGCATCGTACATGCCCGCCAAAATTTCAGCCAAGACTTTATCACCATTTTCCCCTTTGATTTTCAAACGCCACTCCTCTTGCTGTCCGGGCGAAAGTTTATCTCTAAATGTTTCAAAAGCAATGTCCAACTGTTTTGAATTGTCGGGAACACTAATATAAACTAATTTTAAATAAACTCGATTGTTTGCTACCAGCGTAATATGACAGCGGAAACCATCCAAATCTTCTTTTGCAACAGGAATTTTAAGCTTTCTTTGTTCATCGTTTAGTGTTAACCACTCTTTAGAAATAATTTTTCCTTTTCGTTCTTTTTCCACTAAAATAATGGCATTTTTAAGTTTTGTACCGATAATAATCTCCGCTGTTTCTCCGGGTTTAAAACCTCCAATAGGCTCTATTACTGTCAAGGCATTGATGTTGCTATTTTGGGTAGATTCATTATCCGCAACTTCAAAAAGAGTACTTTTACTAAATTCCACCCCAAAATTATCCACGCCTTTTATTTCGATTAAATAGTCGCCGGCTTGCCATGTTTTCAAATCATTAAAAATCAAGACAGTATCTGTAGCCGTGTTGTGAATTTTATCATACACCGTTTTAATTTTATCCCACGACATTTTTTCAATTTCGTCAAGATATAAATCGTTTGGAAAAACAGCTCTAAAATCCGATTCTGACATTACAAATTGGTCGGGACGTTGCCAATATCTATTTCGATAAAAAGTATCGGGTTGTTTCAATTGATAAACTTTAACTGAAATTTTTGCAGGATCAAGCTGTCCATTCAAATTGGTGGTTCGAATATCATATTTTTGCGGCTTTGAGTTTTTGTTAAATTGGTTTTGGATAGAAACATGAGCATACATCGAAATATAACCCACCGAAACCATTTGCGATGAAGAGTGTGTTTCGCCATTTATGTCAGTCACATCCGCATAAACTGTATAGTTAAAAACAGGGAAAGTCGATTTTTTTGTACTAAAATCAGGAATTGCTTTAAACTCTATTTCAAATTTCCCATTTTCATCGCTTATCATTTCGCCGCTGCTAATTTCCATTTCTGCACTTCCGGGCATGCTTCCCCACCACCAACGCCACCATGGATAGGAAGCGCGGCGTGTAATTCGATATTTTACGCTGGCTCCATCAATGGCATTTCCGGCATAGGCTTTGGCTTCGCCCGAAACCTTAAGAGTTTCGTTGAGACGATAGCTGCCCGTTACAGGCAAAAACTTAACTTCAAATTTGGGACGTTTGTACTCTTCTACTCTAAAATAAGCATTTCCCGTTTCATTTTGAATTCGCATTTGACCATTTAAACCACCACTTGGTGCCGTAAATGAACCGCTAAACGACCCAAAATCATTGCTCACCAAATCGAGCGTTGCGACCTCTTGCTGATTTGCATCAAAAAATCGAACTTTTGTTTTTTGATTGGGAACAATAGACGATTGAGTCCCTTTGTATTCAATGATAATTCCTTTAAAATAGACCGTTTGTCCGGGTCGATATATGGCTCTATCCGTGAAAAAACTAGTTTGAATGTACGGTGTAACAGAAGTATCCCGATAATATTGATAAACATTGTCTTCGGGTTCCAACTTGTCTTTTCCAAAACTTATTGTGAACGACAAATTTTGGTGATACTTTCGAGTAGTTGGTGCTTTAAAAACAGAAATTCCTTCAGAATTTGTCTTCTCTCTTGAAAAAAGTTTTTTCTGATATTTTCGAGATTTGTTGTCATACACTTGTTCAAAAGCTTCCACCACAGCACCTTCAATTACCTTCCCATTTTCGGAATTATAAACAGCAACTTCTGTTTCACCATTTGTCAAACTTCGGGTTAAATAGGAAAGATTGCTAATTGTAAAAAGGCTTTTGGCAAACGCATCAGTTTCAATATCAAAATTTTTGCCATCGGACACAAATAGCAGATATTCACCCAATTCAAGAGCGGGCAAACTGATTTCTACAGAATGTGTCTGGTAATCATTTTGATTTGGGAGGGAAATAGAAAGTGATTTAACAAAGGATTTCAGAATTAATCTTCGCATGAATTCATCCGAAGTAACTCTATGAGACAATGACTCTAAATCTGACTTTGTCATTTTTAGAAACCGCATATTTACCTCATTTACATTACGATAGGTAATAAGTGCCCGAAAAGGAACACCCGGAATATTTACTTTTTCAATTGAAAATTGTATTTCCTTTTTTGTTATCTGATTTTTAAGACGCTTTGCGTTTTTTTCGGCATTGGTTATGGGATATTTTTCAATGATTTCATCTAAATATTTTAATGCTTTTACATATTCAAATTGCGGTTCGGTATTATAGAAAGGATTATATTTAGCTGCTTTTTCGGTATAAAATTCAGCCATTTCATACGCAATTTCAGCCGCTGCTGAATGTGCCTTATGAGTTTGATACAGTTTTTCTAACTGAGCGATGTACAAACTATCTACATTTTCAAAAATAGCGTTTTGACGAACAAATTTCAAACGAATCAATTCGGCATCCACAAAAGCAGTTGGATCGCTATCATGCATATGGAAATTTAACAAATCCTGATACACTTTTATTGCATCAAATTTTATGGAAAGAGAATCTTTAGAATTGATTTTCAGATTGCTAAATGTATTAGCATCACTCAAAAATTTGGGATTATCTATATAAAAAGTTTCTGCTGGTTTCACAATTTCAACTTCGGCACCTCCAAAAAATTCCAGACTTCTGTAAGCGATAAAGTCGTACAAAGTAGGACGAAAACTGCGTGCTTTTAAATTTGGCTTTGTAATAATAGGATCAAAAATCTTCAAATCGGTTTTCTGAAGTAAGGTTTTGTTTTCCAAAGATTTACGATAACAATAAAAAACTTCTCCCACAATTTTCTGCAAATCCCAAGTTCTGATGTCCTCATTATTAAAATCCACAGTCACCGAACGATTCATAAATAAATAGCGATTGTTTTGATAATACATCCATAAAACTTGTGCTTTCATCGAATACAAAAGCTGTTTGTAGGGCTCTTTGGCTATTTGAATTTCCTGATCGATGCGTTCGAGAGTTTTCACCATATAATCCTCTTGATACTCGGTTAGGATGCTCATTTGATGAATCAAAGCTTTGGCTAACTGCCCTTGATTGTTCTCTAGCTTTGCCTTTTCATAAATGACATTCACTTTCTCCGAAGCTGTTTTGGGCAATCCTTCACTAAGTGCTTTGGTCACTTCTTTCCATAATTGATCGTAAGATTGACTGCTTTGTCCGCTGACGGAAATAAAAATCATGGCAGACAAAAGGGTGGCAAAAAACTTTTTCATAAAATATGTATTTGGAAAAGTAAATATACATGAAAAAATCGAGCCAGAAATTTATATGTATGATAAAAAATAAAAAATGTAGCTAAGCCAAAACACTACATATAATAACAATTTGATACGGAAACTATTTCATTATTTTTTCAAAGATGCTTTACTGAAAATATAATCTGGAATTTTTTCGTCAAATTTAATACTAAGCACAATAAAATCGGTACCTTTCCCATCTTTGAGCATATCTTTGTAATTGATGGATGTGGGATACCAGCGGGTTCCCGTTTTTTTAAAATTGCTCATTTCGGTTTTTTTCAATAGTTGTCCACTTTTTGCATAAAGCTCTTCTTTCATTGGCACGTATCTTTCTTGGTCAATCCACATTTTTCGTTTTTCGTACGACACATTATCAACTTTGGCATTCAGTTCCAATATCCAAGTTTTTCGTCCGTCAATAGTCTCTTCTCCAATAACTTTCGCATTATACATGTCCATTAGTTTTCTGTTTTCCATCATGTCTTCGTACGATAAATCGGAACCCATAACAGATTGACGCAACATATGTCCCGAAAGCTGTATGGTGCGGTCGGTTTCAGGCGAATAAATCCAAAGCTTATCTTCAAGTTTTAACATTTTAGTCCCTCTTTCTCTTTGAGGGGACAAATATTCCGTAAATGATTTTGTATTTCCCTCGGCATAGCCTTTTGAAACAACTTCACGATTGTTTCTTTTTCCCCAAATAATCATTTTTGATTCGATTATTTGTGTTTTTGAAGTCATGTTTTGATCTACTTTTTTTATTATTTCACCGGCATCGGGAAAATTCGCCATAGACGTAAATAAAATGAAAGCGAATATTGCAATAATTATTTTTTTCATGTTCGTGTATTTTTTAAAATTAAACTTCTAATTCTTTGAAAAGCGTGGCTGTTTCTCGTTTATAAATTCCAATACCGGAAAGCATATTTCCCAAAACCATGGCAAACAGACCGGGGATAAAACCAATATACAACAGATCAAATGTAAATTTTGCCCGCATTACCGAAGGCATCATCATAGTACCTCCTTTCATCATTCCACTAATGTCTAATCCATAGACTTGCATAATATAAGTGGCAGAAACTCCTATTACAGTTCCTATAATCGAACCAATAGCACCAATTAAAACAGCTTCTAGTATTAATGTTTTGTAAATATGTCCTTTGTTTTCGCCCAAAGCCAAACGTATTCCAAATTCTTGATAGCGTCGCAAACCGCCAATGAGTCCTGTGTTCCAGAGAACAACAGACATGATTAATACGAAAATAATGACAAACATTGAAGAGAATGAATTAACATAATCGAGAAGGCTGTCCAAGTTGTTTTGTTCTTTTAATCTGAGCATTATGGGCACATATTCATCCGTGCTATTGGCATAATGTGCATTAAAAGCACTCTGAGTATGTGCTGCCTTTTCATCAAAATACATTCCTTCTTTTGAAAATCCCAATATTTCGCCAACAGCATCTTCCATGTCTAACATTCGTCGGGCATCAGAAATATCTACAATCACCATTCCTCTGTCCATCGCTTCAACGCCAAACCTGACGGTTCCGCTGATGATGAAACTTTCAAAAGCCAAACTTCCATACATGGTTGACCCCATGTAGGTTATGGTATCGCCAATATCAAGTTTTAGTTTTTGAGCCAACTCAAAACCTATTAGTATCTCTTTGCTTTTTTGTGGCACATTCCCCTCCATTATAGAACTTGGAATATTTAGACGTTCGATTTCTCCGCTATTTCCCGAGAAAAAATCAATAGCCAAACCCGAAGAGGGTCCCTGCCCTTTTGAACCGCCATTTAGGTCGGGTGCATCAATAATTCCACCAAAACGAATTCGTTGCACCCAATTATAGTTTGGAAATTCTTTTTCCAAGGATTTTATAAGACTGTCCACTCCGAACAAAGCCAAATCGTTGGGTATTTGGTCTTTGTTTTCGGCATAGGCTCTGCTCATTATTTTAACATGTCCTGTTTCGAAACGTGCAGATTGATCAATCATATCGCCCATAACGCCGCTCATAAAACCGCTTAAAAAGATGGTCAAAAAAACACCTATAGAGATGATAATGACGGGCAAGAGACTTCTGTTTTTGTCTCTCAAAATTGCTTTAAATATAAATTTTATCATGATATTTTTCCTTTTAATGCTTCAACTGGATTCATCTTAGCAATTTTTCGAGCGGGCAAAAAACTTACAATAGTGGCCGAAATCACCACCAGTAATAGAGTTCCAATAATCAATCCCAATCCAAATATGGGATACATTCGATCGGCCATAATTATTCCCACCGTATCGCCTGAAATTGGAAAACCAATTCCATACTTTGCCAAATACCAAAGAATGGGCGCGCCGTATATAAATGCAAGAACAGCGGCAAATATGCTATACATGCTTCCTTCGGCGGTAAACAAACGAACTACTTGAGAACGGGTCATGCCAAGTGCTATATAAGTTCCAATTTCTTTTTGCCGTCTGAAAACGGATAATACTTGAGTATCGAAAATAGCAAGCAATCCTATTGCCATAAGCAAAATGTAGATGATGGAACCACTTGTTTTTTTCATGTTGATGATTTTGGTTAACTCTTTTAACAAGAATTCTTGGCTTTCAAATTTCCATCTTGGAATACTGCTGTATGAGTATTTTTCGTTGGCAACAAACAAGGAAGCATGGTTTTTCAATCCAGTCATTAGCCATAATTTTTCAATGGGAATCCAAATTTGACCACCATCCACTGAGGGAACATTTGTGTCGAAAACACCTACTATGGTAACATTTGCAGCATCATAAGTTCCATTTTTATCGCGCCAACGAACCAATACTTCGTCGCCCATTTTTAAATTTGTACTGCTTGCCATTCGTTTACCAATAAGTGCTGGAATCTCTGCTTTGCTCAATAATAATAATTGAGTTGGTATTTTAAGCACAGTTTGCTTTGCATCAATTCCTTTTAATTGTGCAGACATCATTCGTCCTTGCGGATAAATAGTAGCTTGTCTGATAAATATTGGTGTTAAATTTTCTTGTTGATTTTTTGGCAAAATACCATGTCCTTCGTCAATTGAAAAAGGGTCGTAAGCATCGTACGCATTATTTAATAAATGTCCATTTCCGTATTCCCAGTTTACACCATCAACCCTTGCTTGTTGGTTCCAACCGTCAATTAATCCATTGTAAAAAACAATTACAACGAAGGAAAATGAAAGTACGCCCGCGTTGAGCCACGTTCTTAAACCAGCTCCCATAAGATTTTTATACGCTAATTTAAATGCGATTTTCATAAGGATACATATTTAGATTTAATAATTTCATCTTTGGCAACTCTGCCATCTTCTAAATGCACAATGCGGTCTAAGTAGCTCATTACTTTCTCGTCATGGGTTGAAAACAGAAAAGTTGTATTAAGCTCTTTATTAAGATCTTTCATGGTTTGAATGATAGCATGTGCATTTTTTGCATCGAGATTTGCTGTAGGTTCGTCAGCTAAAACAAGTTCCGGGCGTTTTACCATGGCTCGTGCAATAGCAACACGCTGTCCTTCGCCTCCCGAAAGTTTCGACGGTTTCTTTTGAGCCATTCCTTCTAATCCAACCCATTCAAGGGCTTCCATTACCCGTTTTTTTCGCTCCGTTTCGCTTTTGTTTTGCAAAATCAAAGCAAATTCAACATTTTCATAAACCGTATAGACAGGCAATAAATTGTACACCTGAAAAATGAATCCAATGTGCATATTTCTGAGCATTGCCGATTCTTTGTGAGAGAGTTTTGAAATATTGCGACCCAAAACTATAGCTGTTCCTTCAGTGGGACTATCCAACGAACCAATAATATTTAACAAAGTGGTTTTGCCCGAACCACTTGGACCAACAACTCCAGCAAATTCGCCCTTATCAAATGAGAGGTTGATATTGTTTAAAGCTGTAAATTCACCTACCCCAACAGGATAGCGTTTTACTAAATTTTCTGTGATAATGATTTTTTCACTCATAATTTTTCATTTTTAATGATTGTAAACAAACACAAATCGAATTCCATGTCCAGATAGTGTGTTTGTAAATTCGTTTTGTTGAATTCCTTGTTGCGATTTAGGATTATAGTAAGCCATAAAATAAGCACTTACTTTTTTAAATTGATGGGAATAGTTGACAAAATAGGACATGCTTTCGTCATTCCAATTATAATAGAAAATCGCACTGATACTGCTGAACAATCCAATTGGATAGCTCATTGTGCTCGCACTAATATTAGTATTGTTGTCAAACTCAAAAGCATTTTGTCCCAGAGTCATAAATAGATGTTCGGCAACAACATTTAATCCATTTCCGATTCCAAAAGTATAATCGGCACCCACATTTAGTAGACTTTGGTTGGTCAGAATTCCAATGTTTTTATGTTTAACAAGATGGGTTGCTTCAAACCATAATCCTACCTTCAAATCCCATTTTCCGTCTAAAGCAAAGCGATTTTCAGGAATTTGTTCAAAATTTGGAACGTATAAAAAATTTTGAGTATTTGCTGTTCGATGATGATAGGAAGCAGCAATTTCGCCTCGGGGCGTTGGATATTGGATTCTTCCTCCAAATTCGGGTGTGTTTTTTGTTGTTTGCAAAGCATCAAAGCCACGTGCTTTTTCGTTGCCGTAGAGCATCCACAGCCATATATTTGCATTGTTTAAAAAATAGTAACGGCCCAATGCTGCATACACACCATTTGTAATTTTCAAAGGATCGCGTGGATCAATTTCGTTAAACCATTGCAAAGGGCGTAATAAAGTTGCCGAACCAAAATCAATTTTTTGAAGTCCCACCCGAAATTCAAATTGAGGTGTTGAATATCGCACCCAAGCACGATAAGGCTGAATGTCGCCCATGACATTTATAGTGTCAAAAAGACGAGAAGATGCAGAACCATAAATATTTGCAGCTACTTCAAAATCAAGTAAATTATTGTCTGGCAATTTAATATCGTATTCTAAAGTGGGAATATATCTTCCGCCAATCTGCAAAGGCAAGGGATTGTCAAAATTGTAATTTCCAACCATAGAAACTTGTCCGCTAAAAACGAGAGTATCTGATGTCGTTTTGATAGAATCTTGTGCCAAAAGAAGCTTGGAACAAGAGAGTATAAAACAACAAAAGAAAATCCGTTTATTATGTTTCATGGTTTTATTTGTGGGGTATAATGCCGTATACAAAAAAATCGGTCAGAGCCATAATTACCGACTGAGGCGAGTCGTATAGTTTTATCACTTCGGGGTCGTTCATCAATCCTGTTAATTTTTGAGATAAAATAAATATTAGAGATGGGCTAATATCTTTACGAAACCATCCCTTTTTTTGCGCAAACTCGAAATCAGCAATGACGGATTTCCACACTTGTTTGGTTTTTTCTTCAATAAACTCTTTTAAACCTAATTCGGTGTCGGAATAAAAATCATATACAAAATCACTGCTTATATTATTCGTACTTTCCAATTTAAGTTGTAAGATTTTTTTTATTTTTTCTTCTGCACTTGTATTTTCTCTGATAATTTTGTGGAAATCTGAAATACCTTTATCAATTAACATCTCATACACCGACTTTGCCAATTCAATTTTATTGGGATAAAATTTATAGAATGTCATCTTACTCACTTTCGCAGTTTTGCAAATTTCCTCTACGCTAACACGTTTAAAACCATGCTTATAGAATAAATCCTTGGCAACATTTGTGATTGATTTTTGTTTTTTATTCATCTTATTAACAATTAAACACATTACCATAACAATGTAAATATACGAAATGTTTCTAATAAAACGAAAATCGTATACTATTTATACTTTATATAAATAATAATAGTTCTTTTTACCCAAGGCTTGGCGATTCACAACTATTGATTAAAACAAAAAAGCCCACAAATAAGACCTCATTTGGTCTACCTTGTAGGCTTTTAAACTGAATAATGTATAATTATCACCTTAGAAAACTTTCAATTTTCTAAGGAACCACTTGGCTAATAAATCAGCTTAAAATTATCAACGATTAACTTACTGCCGGGTGCTCCGATAAAATAATCGCCTTGATAGCTCGATGTGAATGTTACTAGAATATGTGTCGGAGTTTCTGTCGCAATGTCGCCCCAAACTGCATATGGCATTTCAGCGGGGTTTGTTGCTGCCTGATTTCCATCCACTCCAAATTTGAGCACTCTTTTTTCATGATCTTCTAGACCCGCAGGTGCAGAGCCGTATGCATATTTAATATCTTTAACGATGGTTTTCCATTCCGTTTGCACATCACCACTTCTAAACCAAGCAACACCTAGACGTTTTACCTGATTGCCTTCTCTTTTCTCTAAAATAAGATACATGTCCAATTTATCTTCCCCAGCAACAGGATTCAGCTTGCCATCCAATAGACCAGGGGCGGGCGTGTATTTATAATCAACTTGAAATGATGTGGGTTTTCCCGAATAAGGATATCCAAAAACCGAATGAGCATCGAACAAATTAGCAATTACAAATGCACCTAAATAAATATTTCCGGCTGCTATTCCTTTGTGGCCACCAATGGCTCCTGCAGCAAGCGGTCCCATATTTTGAGTTGTTAGCTCGGCAGCATATTTATTGGGTCCGGTTTGATGACGAACCGATGGAAAATCGGCAGTTGAGCCTAGTTTTTTAGCACTTGCTACACCCTGATTGCCAGTAGCCCAGGTTTTTTCCTGATCGTTTTCCCCAATTTCAAAATACGATATTTGGCTTTGAGAGGTTTCATACCATAAGTCAAAACTACTATTCGGAAGTTGGAATCCGCTTGTATCTTCACCATTACCACTATTACTAACCACAATAACTTTTACGTAATAGACTTTACTACTGCCATCTTCGGCATAGACGGTATATGGTACAGGCTGAGAGAAGTCTTGCTTTTCGCCCACTTTAGGAGAAACACTTGCATAATCAGACACTTTTATACTTGAAGCACTCAAATATAACGAATTATTATCGGGTACATGCACAAAAATACTGTCGCCCTTAAACTGGGTGGCGCCCATTTGTTTTTCAATTATAAACTCAATAATCTCTTTTTCTGACAATTTTCCAAAATATTCTTTGGTCGAACATCCACTAAAAATGAATCCTATAATGAATAAGAAACCGATTGTTTTTTTTATCATGATTTTATTTTTTAAAAATAATAAGAGAAACCAAATCCTACTTTTAACAAATCAAATTTTAGATTTAAGTCGGTATATTTATTTTTTGAATCTGCTTTCTGATCGGCTTCCGATGGGAGGTTATTTGGGGGATACGTATAACTCACATCTTCACTAGAATGGGAAAGCCCTAAGACTCCCATATTAATGTCGAATGTAAAATTATCTGTAAAAAAGATAAGAATACCAGGTCTAATGTTTAAGCCGAAACTGTGCTTCATAGAGTATTTACGTTCTAAAGCACTGCCAACATAAGTTTCGGAAGGTCCGTTTTCGTAGCCATAAAACAGCTCTGTTTGATTGGTTATAAAGAAAACATTGCTAGATGACGCAGGAACGTGGTTTTTGATAAACCCTACCACGCCATAGCTTCTTTCGTAATTTCTAATTTCTTTTTGAAATGATTTATTTAGTAAGTCGACCACTAAATCAAATTTAGATTCTCCCACTTGAAGTGCTAATCCTACACTAAAATTCTCCTTAAAAAAATACGAACCTTCCAGTCGTAAATTGAAAGCTCGCTGATCAAAGGAAACCACATCGGCCAATAATAGATCGATGTTGGAAACATTATTGGATTTGGCTGAAATGGTTCCACCGAGCGACCAAACTCCTTTTGTCAACTGTTTGCCTGCCGAATACAAAGAAAACTTTGAATGACGGCCGTCCTTGCCTTTTGGCGGCTCAACTTCGTTTTGACTGAATGAAACATTTGCAAAAAAACATGCAAAAAATAAAAGCAGAAAATATTTTTTCATATTCGTTATTTTTTCACAAAGGTACTTAATTTTGGTATTTCTGATTCCAAATATAACTATTTGTTAGGATTATTTACAAAACGTCTAAAGCTAAGTCTATTTGTTAAACAATTAAGCGTTCATTGTTTTAAAAATTCAAGAAAGTGCAATTGAGGAAGCGACTTTTCTCAAAACTTAAATTCAAGTAATAGATGACTGAAATCAAAATCATTGAGACATTAAGCACTTATGAAAAAGTCTTTAATAGCATTTGAGAAATTTGATTTGCAAACGATATCTTTGAATGATGAATAAATTTACAGAATGGGTGCAAAGAGTCGTAACATTTTTTCATAAAGATGGATATACTTGGGTCTGTTAAGCCAATCCGTAGGATTAATTTCGCGAGAATGTTCCAAATCATTATAAAATGATTTTTTCAGCTTGTCTGTTACACTTTTACTATATAGCATTGCGTTGACTTCAAAATTCAGATCAAAGCTTCGATAGTCTAGGTTTGCAGAGCCCACCACAGACAAAACATCGTCGACAATCAAAACTTTGGCATGCACAAAGCCCTTTTGGTATTCGAATATTCGGACTCCTTGTCGCAGAAGCTCTGTATAGTATGAACGAGCAGCGGAATTTACGAACATCGAATCAGAAACTCCAGGTATCAAAAGTATTATTTCAATACCACTTTTGGCGGCAATAATGAGCGAATCCATCAAGCTTTCTCCAGGAATAAAATAGGGCGTGGTCATCAACACCTGTTTTTTGGCCGAGCCGATGGCCTTCATCATAGAATAGAAAATAACGGGCAATTTTGAGTCAGGTCCAGAAGACACAATCTGAACCAATTCTTCCTCTATAGCTACCTCTTCAGGATAATTTGGAAAATAATCTGGCTTAAATTGAAGTTTGTTTTTGGCACTAAAATTCCAATCGCAGAGAAAGAGATATTGAAGATAAAAGGTCGAAGGTCCATCTATCATTAGATGGGTGTCTCGCCAATATAAATTGTCTTTTTTGGGAACTTCATTTCTATATCTATCACTTATATTGATGCCTCCAATAAAGGATTTTTTACCATCTATTACGATGATTTTTCTATGGTTTCTATAATTTAGTTGGCTGGCAAAGGTATACCATTTTATTTTATAAAATGGAGCAGTTTGAACTCCATTTTCTTCCAATCTTTTAATAAAATTCTTACCCAAAGCATGGCTTCCAAAATCGTCATACATAAACCGTACTTCTATCCCTTCTTGTGCCTTTTTAATTAACATGTCTGCAATAGAATTTCCAGTTTCATCATTTTCGTAAATATAATATTCAAGATGAATGTGCGATTTTGCATTTTCCAATGCTTCTAATAAAACGGGAAACTTTTGTTCGCCATTCAGAAGAAGTTTAAGAGAATTATTTCCAGTTAAAGGACTCGTACTCGTGTTTTGGATAAAGCGAGCCATATTATGATAATCTGAAGACAAAAGACCCGAATGTATGACCTGCTCCGAGTAATTTCGAGCCTGGTACAGAATTTCCTGACGAAGTGCCTCATCCTCCACTATTTTCCGACTGTATAGCTTGCGTTTTCGATAGTTGACACCAAAGAAAAGATAAAAAATCATTCCAACAAAAGGAATTAAAATGATAAATAAAATATAAGCCAATGCCTTTACTCCACTTCGTGTATCGAGCAAAACACGAAAAATAACCAAAAGTATAATAACAACGTAAACTATTTCGAACAAAAGCACCCATTTCATAAAATACATTTTTTAGATGGACAAAAAATCTCAAGCTTTTTTTCAGTTTATACTTACATGTAACAAACTATTCGTCTTTTTATAAACAGCATTCATTCAAATGGATATATTTGAAAAATACAATCCAGTTTTATTGAATCCATTCCTCACGGATTTCATCCATTAGGCTGTCATATTTTTCTTTTAATTTTGCAGATATTTTCTTCGCTGATATGTGTAATTTCCTTAATTGGAAAGCAAAATAGATACTAAAAAAGCCTGCAAAAAGGAAGCTTAACCCAATTAGAATAACAATACTCAATCCTGCAAATACGGGATTCCAGATTAAAATAAATGAAAAAACTGCTCCTAAGATTCCAAATGTTAAGAGTCCTCCCCAATTTTTATTTCCGTATTTTTTAATATCCAAAGCAAAGCTGATGGCCGCAATTGAACGAAAAAGAAAAATAAAACCAATGTATAAAGCCAAGGTTAAGGTTGAAACAGCAGGATTTATCAACAACAAAACCCCCACAATAAAAGTAATAATGCCTAAAGCCAAGGTCCAACCCCAGCTTTCGATTTGGTTTCGATTGCCAATTGCTAATACGATCTCAGAAAATCCACCTAATAAAAAGGACAATGCAAAAAGAATAGACAAAGCTAAAAAAGAAGCTTCGGGCGAAACAAAGGCCACTACACTAACGAATACGAATAATAATCCAACAATAAGTGGGATATACCAATACTTAATTGCGTCTTTGAATGATTTTAAAAAAAAAGTTTCCATACTGTTTATAATTTTATGGTTGATACTCAAAACAAAATCTGATTTCACAGCGAAAGTTAAACAAATTAATTGATTAAGAGTTCGTTAATTTTAAAAAATAGTATTATTTTTAATATTTTAAGAAGTTGTCGATTGTGGAACAAAATGCCTCCAGTTTTGATCCGACCGCAATAAGTGGATTTTAAAGTTACAATAAAAGAGTTTTCTATTTGCATATATGGTGGATTTAACACTACATTGTTCAAAAAAGTTATTTGTGGTTTCATGTAATTATTTCTTAACTTTGTTTGTGGTTTTTCAAAATTTGATGATTGACCTGACCACAATCCATAAACAGAAAGAAAAACGAGATGACAACCGAAAAAGTAAAAATTGAAATTCCTGAATCCATGCGTTCACAAATGGAGTTTAAACGTAAATTCACTTTACTGGAACTGTATCGAGCCTTCTTTTTTGTTCCAAGGGCAATTTCAAGGTTGTCAAAAAATAATAAAAGCAAATTAGTGGATCCTCATTTTGTTGAACGTTTGCAATTGTCAGTTACAGAGGTAAATGGATGTCCCGCCTGTTCATATCAGCATACCAAAATGGCTTTAAAACAAGGCATGAGCAACGAAGAGATAAGCAGTTTTTTGGTTGGAGATGATAATTTTATCAAACCCGAAGAAGCCACAGCCATCATTTTCGCTCAACATTTTGCTGATTTGAGAGGATTTCCCAAGAAATATGCGTTCGATTCCATTGTAAAAGAATATGGTGAAAAAAAGGCTCAAGTTATTCTTTCGGCGTGTCAAGTGATGATTGCAGGGAATATGTACGGGATTCCATACAGTGCCTTTCAATCTAGGATTAAAGGAAAACCATACAAAGACAGCAATTTATTTTTTGAAATAGGAATGCTTGTTTTAGGCGTTCTGTGTTTGCCTTTTGCCATTGTTCACGGATTATTAAGAGCATTGATTGGGATG
Source organism: Bacteroidales bacterium (assembly GCA_028684405.1). Taxonomy (GTDB): domain Bacteria; phylum Bacteroidota; class Bacteroidia; order Bacteroidales; family WCHB1-69; genus JAQUGA01. Next base: position 23,134 of record JAQUGA010000011.1, read on the forward strand.
GCAAATCAGCGATTTGATAAAAGCACAAGCGAATAAAAACAAATTATAAAATAGATTGTTTCAAATAAAAATTAAAAACAAGATATGAAAATACTTATTATTTTTAACCGTGAACCCTATGATGGCACGGATGTAACATGGAACGGACTAAGACTTGCCGAAACATTGCGTAAGAATGAACAAGAAGTAAGAATTTTTCTTATGAACGATTCCGTTGATTTAGCTAGAGATGTGTGTAAAGCACCAGACAGTTACGATCAAGATTTATCGCAAATGCTAAAAGATTTAATTTCCAAGGGTGTTCTCGTAAAAGTCTGCGGAACTTGTATGGCTCGTTGCGGAGTTTATAAAAACCATCCCTATTTTGATGGAGCCGAAAAATCGACCATGGGTGAATTGGCTAATTGGGTTGTTGACAGCGACAAAGTATTGACTTTCTAGGATTTAAACCTAAGAGATTAATTCCTTATTCCCGCTTAATTAATTCGTTTGTTTTGTCAATATTTTTCCCCCTGCCCCCTAAAGGGAAAAATATTGAAAACCATGATTTAATCAATTGAATTTCAATACTCCCCTTTCAGGGCTTAGGGGTAAGAGTATTGAAAATAACTAATAAATATCAAAACAAAAAAACTAAGCCCCTTTTCTCTTACCAATGTAAATATCAATTAATCTTTACATTACATTAATTGCTATTATTTTTATCGGACAACAATCATCTATAATCAAATAATTATTTTGAATGTTTATAAACAAAAAGAATATTGTTAATTTATTAGGAAAATGTTACGCGAAATGCGTATAATTTAAAATTATCTATTATATTTGCAACAATTTTATTTTAAATTGTTCAATCATTTAACTAATTATCAAATATTTTATATTTACGGAAAACATTATTAATATAGACGCCATGAAAAAAACAATTTTCTTATTAGCAGTAATTTCAAGCTTAATTACTCTAAATGCCCAAAGAGTTGCGTTACACAGTTCGTTGGGAGTTCAGTATTTTTGGGGAACTACAGGTTTGTCAAGTGCATATAATGCCGCAAATGCTGGTGATACCATTTACCTGCCAGGAGGGACGTTTACAACTCCTATTAGTTTTGGAAAGTCTTTGTTCATATTTGGTGCAGGGCATTATGTTGATTCTTCGTTGGTTACCGGAAAAACATTTATCAACGGTAATGTCGTTCTGAAAGAAGATGCCGATGGATTCTATATGGAAGGACTGGAGGTTACCGGGAAAATATCTTTTGCCAACAATGAGTCGGTAAACAATGTTGTAATTAAACGTTGTAAAATTAATGCAGAAGTAGAGATATTGGGCGACTTATCCAATCCTTCGCAAAATATTGCTTTCATTGGAAATGTTCTTGTTGGTGGTGTGAATTTGAACAATGCTCAGGTCGTATTGGTTTCGAATAATATTATACAAACAGGACTTGAAGGAACCAATGGAAATATAATTAATAACAATGTCTTTTTAAATAGATTTGGAAACGGATACTATGAAAACTTCAGGGGAAACAATAATAAATTATCAAATAATATTATTGTATTATGTGGTTCATATGGCATAACAACCAATGTTCATTTTGGAAATGATTACAGGAACAATCTGATAACTTGTGCCACTCCTGGATATGGAGCAAGTCCAACTTTAATTAGTAATTACACCAATGTTGACCAAGCCTCCATTTTTGTTGACCAAAGCGGACACTCCTTTGATTATGCACATAGTTACCATTTGCAAAACCCAGAAACATATCTTGGAACCGATGGTACTGAAATTGGTATTTATGGTGGAAATTTCCCGTACAAAGAGGGAGCAGTGCCGAGCAATCCACACTTTCAGTTAAATAATATTGCACCAACAACAGATGGCAATGGGGATTTAAACATCCAAATTCAAGTGGAAGCACAAGAAGATTAAATTTAAAATAAATTAAACAATAACCCCCCATATGAGAACAATAAAACAACTGTTGATTTTAGCCATTGTATTTAGTACATTCACATTATTTGCTCAACAAAAAGTGGCTCTGCATAGCAACGGAGTTACTACTATCTTTGGGGGTGCAAATCCTTTTACCAATGCGTATAATGCTTCATCTAGCGGAGATACCATTTATTTGCCTGGTGGAAATTTGCCTTATCCTACCACTATTGATAAAGGCTTGGTTATTATAGGAGCTGGATATCATCCCGACTCCACCACAACGACCCTTCCAACTGTTTTGTCTGGGGATTTGACCATCTCGCAAAATGCAGATAATTTGTGGTTGGAAGGCATTGAAATAACTGGTGGCATCTCTTTTAATACTAACCATAAAATAGATTCAGTAACAATAAGAAGATGTAAATTTAGTACCTTAACTTATGCAGGAAACGGAACTACACCTTGTGTAGATAATGTTATACGTGAAAATGTGATAAGTGGAGCCGTTAATTTGGGCAATGCAGCTTCAAGCATGCTTTCAAATAATATCATAGGCGGACAAATATCTAATGCAAGTAATATTGGTATATCAAATAACATATTTCTAAGCAATCCTAATTCAACCGCTTATTATAATATACCTTTTTACATTGTGAATAGTTGTTTTATTTCCAATAATATTATTTTTAGAAATTATGGTGGTGGGGCCTATGTATATTCTAACTGTAATCTAAACACCTTTTCAAACAACATATTTACATTAGTGCCAGATGCTGGAACAAATACATTTACAGGCAATTACAACTCCATAGATATTGCTACTGTTTTTATCAATCAATCTGGTAATGCTTTTGATTACAATCATGATTATCATCTAGTGGATCCTGCAAGCTATTTAGGCACAGATGGATCGCAAGTTGGTATATACGGTGGAATGTACCCCATTAAAGATGGAGCAGTTCCCCAAAATCCGCACTTTCAATTTAAAAATATTTCTACTCAAACCGATAATAATGGCGAATTAAACATCCAAATTCAAGTGGAGGCACAGGATTATTAA
>JAQUGA010000149.1 GCA_028684405.1 Bacteroidales bacterium
CAATTCAAAATTCCCCTTTTTCTGCTTAATAGCGGAAGTAAAAGAGCCTTTTTCGTGTCCAAAAAGCTCACTATCAATAAGCTCTGATGGGATTGCAGCACAGTTTATTTCAATAAATGCTTGGTTTGATCGATTGCTTTTTTCGTGAAGCCAATGTGCCACCAACTCTTTTCCAGTTCCATTTTCGCCAGTAATCAAAACACGTGCATCGGTTGTGGCAACCCTTTCAATCATATTTTTAATGTCGGTGATGGCTTTCGAAGTGCCAATCATTTCGTATTTCTGACTTACTTTCTTTTTTAAAATTTTGGTTTCTGTAATTAAATTTGCTTTGTCAAGGGCATTGCGAACGGTTACCAAAAGACGGTTCAAATCAAAAGGCTTTGAAATATAATCAAAAGCCCCTTTTTTGATGGCGTCTACGGCCGTATCAATGGTGCCGTGTCCAGAAATCATAACTACAGGAGTGTCAACCTGCTGAACCAACTCTTCCAATACTTCAATGCCATCTTTTCCAGGCATTTTTATATCACACAAAACCAAATCAAATTTGTCTTGGCTAAATAATTCCAAACCAACGATTCCGTCTTCGGCAATTTGAACTTCATATTTTTCGTATTCAAGAATGTCTTTTAGGGTTCTGCGAATGCTGATCTCATCGTCGATAATAAGTATTTTTGACATAATTAGGTTTTTTTGTGTAAAGATACAAAAAATGAATTAACAGCTAAGTTTTAACCTTCCGAGGCTATCAAAATGTGGCGGTATTAACACCCTTTTCCCTTTCACCTCGCTACAAAGTTAATTAATATTTTTGAAGTTCCAAGTTGCTTTCTCGCCCGCCATTATTCATAGCCTTTGCTGTGCTAAATCCGCTTCCTGCGGGGTGGCTCTAAACAACATAACAGAGGCATAAAGATTTTATCCAATCAAAAAAATGAGACAAACACACAAAAATCTCTCTTGATAAATTCGAATAAAATATAAATCATGTTATACCGAAATGATATACCTTTTCTCAAATTTATTTTTAAAAATCATTTCGAGTATAAACAAAATAAATAGCCCAAAATCTCGGATCTATTTCAAGCTGTGCTTCACGTTTACCCTCGTTTTTCGGGACTGGGTGCTGCAAAACGCTTGAAGGTCTATATGTTACAAGCTGGCCGTTTTTGTCTTTCGTCATTCTGTCTTTCATTTTTGCTGCATCTTTTCTGACTGTCGTGCATTGGGGTAGGCAAGCTCTTTTGTAGGTTTGGGTCTTAGCGTTGCCGGTGCGACCTGCAAATGTGCTTGACTACGATGCGTAGGTTTTAAAATAACTGTCTTAACTCATTATATCTGTCCCAACTGTAATTGCCTTTGCTGTCTAATGAATTTTTATTGTAAATCCTTGTCAATGCTTTGTTGTTTGTAATTTTCCGAATAATTGTTGCGTTGTTGTTTATCAACTCTATTTCAGAATAAAGATGCCATTCAGTTAGTTGTGTTAAATATGCAGGTTTTATTCTGTTTGCTCCGTCACTTAGAAATTGAAACTTCTCTAAAAATGAAGTTGTAGAAACAGTATTGATAATAGCTAATATTTCTTCCATTGTATTTTGTTGACCAGAAAGCAAATCCCATAGTTCGTTTGCTACAAGAGATTCATTTGTGGCAAAATATTTATTCATATTGATAATTGAACCAAGAAAACGTGGCTTGTTATGACTTGTTACAGCTTCATTAACCGGATTTACAGTAGGGTCAAAAGGAAAGCCTATGTAAAAATGAATTTGCTTACCAGGGAAATGATTATATAATGCTGCCTTACCTTCCAGAATTTTTTTCTTTTCGCCCTTCATTTCGCCTGAATTCGGTTTAACCGATTTAAGTTCAATTGCAGTAACACTTGTAGAGTCTTCAATAAATACATCTGCTGAAAAGTCCATTGCATTAATTTCGGCATCCTTATATTGAGTAAACAGTAGTGCGTTTTCATTGATAAGATTTGGTGTTGATGTAGTGTTGCTTAAGTCAGCAATTATTTGGGCAATATGATTTCTTTGACTTTGTTTTATAGGTAAATTACCAAGTCGTTTTGAAGTATATTCTCTTTTCTCTCCATTACTCAAGTGATGAGCAACATTTTCAAAAAACGTTTGCCCCAAAGTTGTATTTAAACCTTGAAGCCAACTACTAAGACTTATGAAAAATGGTGTGTCTGAAACTTTACCATTTAACTTATCTGAAAACGCTTTTAAAAATGATTCATGAAATGGAGCATTTCTGTTATTCGAAGCATCCTCCGGGAAACTCTCAAATCGGGTAACTAAAGTCTTAATTACCTCTATTGATATTTTTTCTTTTTGTTTATTTGATAGTGCCATGTTGTGTTTTAAAATAATCTATTAATCTTTTTGTTTTTGGACCTGAGTAAAAACCTCTTGCTTCAAACAAGTAATTTTGACTTTCTAGAATTGTGTTTACTTCACTAAAAAGAGTTTTAACATTTTCAAAGTCTGATAAAAATGCTAATTTATCAGATACAGATTTTATACCATCTCTATCAAGTTTCAAATCACAGGCTAGTAAAATATGCATATCCATAGTTTTTGATTTGAGTTGGATAACATTGTTTGATAAAATATTATTCATTAAGAAGTGAAGAGCACCAGAGTAATAGTAAGTTTCTAACTCAGCCTCATCACTTTTTGTAAATATTTTACCAGCCTCTCGGTATTTTTCAATTTTTGAGATTGCATTACTTTTCATTATATGTGGCTCTTTCAAAAGAATTGAAATATAAGATTTTGCAATTAACTCTTTTGTTAGAACTTTATATTGTGGTGAGACTTCGGAATACTGGCCTCTAAGCCTTTCAAAATAAATACCAAATGAATCTCTTCCAATAAAATATTCTTCAAGTTTTGTATGAAAGACATTTAATGTTTCAAGGTCTTTGTCAATAGCATTTTGATTATTTGTAGCATAAATTATGTCTTTTTTTAAATCAGGATTGGTAGTAGATATAATTTTAGCTATTACCTCAACTTTATCGGCTTCTTCTGGATTAGCTATATAGTAATCATAAAGAATATGCGAAGTCTGACAACCGTTTATTATTCTTGGGTGTTTTATATAAAATTTATTTCGACTAAGTTCGTGTCTTTTAATTCTTTCACATAAAATTGTAATGCCATTATTCATATAAAGAAAATATGGTCTCTTAGTATCATCATTTAGAGTCTTTAAAATTTCATTATTCACTGTAGAATTCTCAATTTTTGAACGTACATTTTCAACAAATAATTTCTCTCTCAAAAATCCATTTCCTTCATCTGTAACAATAATTTTTTTTAGTTCAGCAAAACTTAAAACAGAAACAAAGCTCACTGGTATATCAGGCTTTTCATTCAACGTAATCTCAGAATTAAATTCTAAAAGTATTTCTAAAAATTTATCTATTTTTTCATAATAGGCCTTTAGTTCATCTGTTTGAAGAATGTGTATATCATTTAAATTAAACTGAAATTGAAAATCATTTCTTGATAATATCTTCCTTTTTTCAGTTTCTAATTCGGAATTTTGTAATTGATGATTTGTTTTTCCAGAACAAAAAAACAGGTCAATTGATGGAGTTTCAGATATCTGTTCAAAAAATCGTCCTTCTTCATCGAATAATTTTTTCAATACATCTGAGAACGGCTCAATGTTATTTATACCATTTAAAAAATTTATTACTTCATCTGTAAATGACTGGAATTTTTGCAAACTAAAACTACTCAATGTAGTGGCTTGAATAAAACATAATCTTACAATCAGTTTTTCTCTTTCACCAATTTTTTCTAAATCTGATTCATCTTTGATTATCCTATTGTTAACAATAATACTTATACCATCAATGCCTTTTGATTTCCCTGTTGAAATTGAATTTGGGTCATCAAGATCTTCATTTATTAAACTACTAACTACTATATAATTAGAAAACATTTCAAACCAGTCTTTTTCATTGACTACATTAGTATCAATCGTAAATTTTTCAGCAAATGTTTTAAGTTTTGATTTTAAACCAATGTCAAATGTATTTGCCATTTTATTTATTTTTTAAATGAAAAATTATCTCAGCATAAGCTCCTTTATCCTTTTCAGTTCTGTTTAATACTGGTCGTTTATATTGATTTACAATTTGCATTCCCGCATTTTCTGCAATTGTCGGATACATATTGTATTTGTCATTTGCCACAAGAAAAATATCATAATCTTCAACAAGATATTGCTTTGCGTTATTCAATACATCACTAAGACCTTGAATGTAACTTTGTTTTGCTTCTCTCCCTTGCCCTTTGAAAAGTGGACCGATTTCAAGTTCGTCTTTTCGTTCAAAGCCGAACAAATCATAAGCATATGCGTGTTGTTCGTGATAGTCAATTAGACCAACATAGGGTGGCGATGAAAATATTCCTTTAATTTTTTGTTTCTCAACAAGCTTTGCAAAATCAGGATTGAGTTTTTTAAGTCCATCTACAATATCTATGTTTCGGCTGTCTCCAGTCAAACATGTGTGAAAAGTTTCTTTCCGCAATTTATCATATTCTGCTAATCTTTTAATTGTGTCTTTAGAATATGTTCCCCACCATTTAAGAATTGAAAATAATGGTTTACACATTTTTCCGTGTTTACCACAATAATAAGTAGCTGTGATTGGCTCGAGTAAGGTCGCTAAATCTGCATGAGTAGTAGCTCTACAACTTCTAATTGTGCGACTTAGAATTACGCTAATAATTTTCTTAGTATCATGATTTTTAATTTTTTTGATTTCATCAAACACAAATTGAATTTCATCCCGGATATGTTGAGTATACCATTTGTCAAGGAATGAATCTTCTTTATCTTGACGCAATTTAATTTTATATTCCTTTACGAGATTATTGAATGTTGGTAAAAACTCCTTTTCCTTTTCTGCACCATAAGTCTTTTCGTCAATTTCCTTGCGTTTTACTTTGTATTTGTATTCAGGAACTGGAAAATACTTATTATTGAAAACATATAACTCTTTTAAAAGACGGTCTTCAAATTCAAGAGTTTTATGGTCTGCTAAAAATAGTTTTAATGCCTTAGAAATTCTGTTTATTTCAGTTTGAACATCAACAAGCTTATATTTTGTAACCTTACAATTTCCAATTAGAGCATTGAAAGCAGAAACGTCATTTCCAACGGCATGAATCCCTAACTCACAAGCCTGAACCATTGTTGTTCCACTACCTGAGAATGGGTCGTAAACAATGTCGCTAGGTTTGAAATAAACTTCCTTCTTGAATTTGTCTGTATGATTGTCTAGAAAATACTCAACTAATTGGGGAATAAACTTTCCTTTATATGGATGAAGTCTGTGAACGTGTTTTGTCGTCTCAGCCTCTTTGAATTGTTCAAACGATAATGCCCAATTTAAATCTTCGCCAAGTTGTTCTTTCCATTTTTCTTGTCTTGATTTCTTTTGGTCTTTATAATAATCAATTAATTCCTCTTTAATGACTTGTGTTGAGCCGTTGTCTTCTATTTTTTTTATTCGGCCATATTGGATTAGATATGAAATATTGGAAGTAGTAACATTCTTTTCCAAATATTCACTAGCCCATTGGCTTGCCTCTTTAATTGATAATAGTTCTGCCATTTTATTTATTTTTTTGTTACTCCGTATTTAATTGTTTTTTCAGCAACTTTTAGTGCTTGAAGCCCTAAGTTTTCGTCTTTAAGTTCATAAAGAATTTTCTCACTTAAATATTGAACTATCAGGGATTCCTTGTTGATTTCAAGAATTTCAGCCAACTTATTAATTTGTTCTCTTGTCGCTTTTCTTTCGCCTCGTTCTATTTTACTAAGTATAGCTGTATCTACGTCTAGTTGAGCAGAAACGTGTCGCAATAGCAATCCTTTCTTTTCTCTACTTTCTCTTAGTATTTCTCCTGTTGTTTTCAAATTTGAAATAATTAACTTGACAATATTTGTCAAATATAAAACTTTTAACTTAGTAATGAACAATAAAAAATAGAAACTTTTCAACATTAATGTAGTCTCTTTTTTTTAAGGGTGGAGGTTGGGCTTGGGTGCGTAGGCAAAATGAAGGCTCTTTTGGCTTTGCGAAGCGTTGGCTTCTGTGTCGGGCAAAGACAAATGTGCCTGAATGTGCGGAGGGATTTCATTTTCTTTGTCTTTATGCAGCAAAAATTTCATTGTCATTATGTCGTTGTCTTTTTTCTTCGGCTTGCTTGTAACGAGTGG
>JAQUGA010000012.1 GCA_028684405.1 Bacteroidales bacterium
GCAGGAATTCAAACCATAGAGATGAATTTTCTTCCCGATGTATATGTAAAATGTCCTGATTGTCAAGGAAAAAGATACAACAGAGAAACTCTGGAAATCAAATATCGTGGAAAATCCATTAACGATATTCTGAATATGGACATCAACCAAGCCTTGCAATTTTTTGAAAACATTCCCAATATCCGACACAAAATTGCCACTTTAAAAGAAGTTGGTTTAGGATATATCACACTGGGTCAGCAATCAAATACGCTTTCGGGCGGCGAAGCACAACGAGTAAAATTAGCCGAAGAGCTTTCTAAAAAAGATACTGGAAATACCTTTTATATTTTGGATGAGCCCACCACTGGACTTCACTTTGAAGATGTGCGGATTTTACTGGAAGTACTTAATAAATTAGTAGATAAAGGAAACACCATTATTGTTATTGAACACAATATGGATGTTATAAAATGTGCTGATTATATTATAGATATGGGACCCGAAGGCGGCAATGAAGGGGGGAAAATTGTAAACAAAGGAACGCCCGAAGAAATTGTAAAATCTGGAATTGGCTATACGGCAGAATATCTGAAAGAATATTTATAGCGAGACTTCTAAAAATCAAAAAAGGCACTTTTAAAATTAAAAGTGCCTTTTTTATATATTTGTAAAACTCTATTCAACCGTTACCGATTTTGCTAGGTTTCGGGGTTGATCAACATTGCAACCTCTATTCAAAGCAATATGATAGGATAGCAATTGCAATGGAACGGTGGCCAAAAGCGGAACCAACATCTCTTCTGTTTCGGGAATTTCGATGACATAATCGGCCAAAGATTTAACCGTTTCGTCGCCTTTGGTAACAATGGCAATAATTTTACCTTTACGGGCTTTTACTTCTTGAATATTGCTCACTACTTTGTCGTAGGTGCCTTTATTGGTAGCAATAACAACTACGGGCATCTCTTCGTCGATAAGTGCAATGGGACCATGTTTCATTTCGGCAGCTGGATAGCCCTCGGCATGAATGTAGGAAATTTCTTTCAGTTTCAAAGCTCCTTCAAGAGCTACAGGAAAATTGTATCCTCTACCTAGATATAAAAAGTTTTTAGCATCTGAAAAACGATCTGCAATTTCTTTAATCAATTTTTCATGTGACAATACTTCTTCTATTTGACGTGGAATATTTTCTAATGCGATGATAATTTCATGATATCGAGAACGGGAAATTGTGCCTTTTTTCTTTGCTAAAGATAATGCCATCAACAACAACAAAGTTACTTGGGCAGTAAATGCTTTGGTAGATGCAACACCAATTTCGGGTCCGGCGTGTGTGTAGGATCCGGCATGAGTAGCACGGGCAATAGACGAACCCACCACATTGCAAATTCCAATAACGGTTGCTCCATTTTCTTTAGCCAATCCAATAGCTGCAAGCGTATCAGCTGTTTCTCCAGATTGCGAAATAGCAATAACAATGTCTTTTTCGTTTATAATTGGATTACGATATCTAAACTCCGAAGCATATTCAACTTCCACAGGAATGCGAACCAATTCTTCAAAAATATACTCACCAACCAAACAAGCGTGCCAAGAAGTTCCACATGCTACCATTGTAAATCGAGGAGCATTTAGCATTTTTTCTTCATATTCAATAATACCTCCCAGCGAAACAATCTCTTTTGCAACATTCAATCGACCTCTCATGCTGTCTGCAATAGATTTGGGTTGCTCATAAATCTCTTTCAACATAAAATGCTCAAAACCGCCTTTTTCAAGTTGGGTAATGCTCATTTCTAATTGATCGATATAAGGAGTTCGTTCAATATTATTGATTGATTTTATTTTTATATCATCTTTTAATGAAATATATGCAATATCTTCATTGTCGAGATAAATCACGTTTTTGGTATATTCTACTAAAGGAGCTCCATCAGATGCAACATAATACTCGCCTTCTCCTACACCAATTACCAATGGACTTCCATTTCGAGCTGCGATTAAAGAATCAGGATGGTTTTTGGAGATTACAACAATGGCGTATGTTCCTTCCACTTGAGTAAGAGCAATTCGAACAGCTTCATCTAATTCTACATTTTCATTTTCTCGAATATCTTCTATTAAATGAACCAAAACTTCAGTATCCGTATTGCTCTGAAAAACATATCCTCGGCTTACTAATTCCTTTTTAAGAACGGCATAGTTTTCAATAATCCCGTTATGAATTAATGCGATATCTCTGTCCCGCGAAAAATGCGGATGAGCATTTTCATCATTGGGTTCACCATGGGTAGCCCAACGAGTATGAGCAATTCCAATAGTACCTCCAGTATTTTTATCAGCGATATATTCTTCTAAATCAGCCACTTTTCCTCGGCACTTATAAAGATTTATCTGGTCTGTCAATAAAGCTACACCAGCACTATCATATCCTCGATACTCCAAACGTCTTAATCCATTGATCAAAATAGGATAGGCATCTTTTTGACCAACATAAGCTACGATTCCGCACATAATGAAAATTTTTAATTCAACAAACTATATGTAATTTCCAATCGCATTCTTTTTGAAACCTGAACCGGATTTACCGGATTATTTCCAGTTAATACGACTGAATTTCCTCTAACGGCTCTGCCGGTAATAAACAAACTCAAACCATAATCTGGTTCATTGCTTTGAATCAGATCCTGTATATATTTAGTAATTCTAAATCGGTACTCTTTTGTTGATAAATTAAAATTGCCACCAAAATATTGTTCGCCCTGAAAAATAGCGTCATCGGGCAAGAACGAATATCCGCCGTCTGATTTCACTTTACTCAGGGTGATTTTTTCTGGAACGAAATAACTTCCCGAAACCTCATTGTAAGGGCATAATACTAATTCTGCTTTGTTAATAACAACTCTTTGGTTTTTTAAGGTTTCTCTAATATGTGGAAATTTAATTCTAACATTGGTTCCACCCAGAGCTTTTAAATATACTTTTTCGGCACCGCTGTTCATATCGTTCATTAGCACTTGTTGCTGAAAATGGGAAGATGCATTGGCAAAATCAAAATGATTGTACGTGCTAAAACGAGCTGCGCGATCTCCCACAATAAAAGTATAGATAAGACTGTCTTTTTCGTTGTTCTTATAATGGAGAACCAATCCCGACATCGATGCTTTTAAATCTACCGAAGTCATGTATCCACCTTTGGAAGCACTTAGAGCAACCAAGTATAAACCTTTTAAATATTGTACAAAAGACTCATTATCTGACAACTCGGGCTGACCTGACTTCGAGATGATTTTTTGATCAATCCATGTTTTCTTAAGGGGGATTTTGATATGTGGCATTATGGCAACATTGTTTTCAATGCTGACCGTTGAAGGACGAATGATAAAACTCGAACTACCTGCAATAATATTTTCCGAATTATAATCAACTTGTTTCGTTGAATAATAGATGCTGTCTGCAGAAATGGAATTATTGATTTCATATAATCCAAAATCTACTGGGGCAAGCGTATCGCCAACATAAGCACGAAGAGAAATAATTAAAAAAGCAGAATCGAGGATGGCTCCATCGCCAAATCTAACATTTCTACTGGATGGGAAAAGATGAAATGCTACGCCAGCTTGCAAATTACCCATTTCGCTGTTGTTGAAAAATCCAATTACATTTTGACTTAGCTTATCGGTTCTCAAAGAATCGTCTATAACCGAATATGTTAGAACTGATGTAGTGTCAAAAAAATAGGCATTCAACAAATCCGAAGGAGGTTGAATGCCCAGTCCTATTATATCCGATTCTTTATTACATCCAATAAGCAAGAACCCACAAATAAGGAACAATAGTGGAACGTATCTTTTTTTAAATATGCCTTTTTTCAAAGTTGAAAATTTTAGTTTTGGCAAAGTTAAAAATTAATTAGATACACCCGCTATTTTTCAGACAAAACTGTTGAATTTTGAAGAACTTCTTCATAAAAATCGTTAACTGTATTTACTAAGTTTTCTTCTGCGTTGTATCCTAAAATAGGTTTCTTTACGTTGCCTAAATAGGTTTGAATTTCTGGATTAACTGATTCACTATTAATAATAACGGCATCAGCATTATCAAGTGCAGCTTTTGTAGTTGATAAGTAATTAGCATTTTTATAATGTTTTAAGTCTTTGGCTGGAATGCCATCAAATTTGACTTTATCATATAAATTTTCAGGCAAATTTGAGCTAAACTCATCATCGTATAAAGAGTAAACAACTTTTGCGTCTGCAAAAATAGGATTGTCTTTGTATATTTTTCTCAAATAAAGAGGAATCATATTGGTAAACCATCCATGGCAGTGAATAATATCAGGAGCCCATCCAAGATTCTTTATGGTTTCGATAACACCTCTGGCAAAAAATATAGCACGTTCGTCATTATCGGCAAACATTTCACCTTTTGGATCTTTTAGCATTGCCTTCCGTTTGAAATACTCTTCATTGTCAATGAAATACACTTGCAAGCGAGCTGCTGGAATTGAGGCTACTTTTATTACAAGAGGATGATCCGTATCATTAATGATGATATTCATTCCCGATAAACGGATTACTTCGTGAAGTTGGTTTCTACGCTCATTAATGCATCCATAACGAGGCATAAAACAACGTACCTCGTGACCTTTTTCCTGAATGCCTTGAGGTAGAGTTCTACTGATTTTCGAAAGATATGTTTCTTCAACAAACGGCATTATTTCCTGAGAAATAAATAATACTTTAATTTTAGCTGTCATATTTATATTTATTTATGCAAAGATAGGCAAAAAATCGACACCATTTCTAACAGAAGCCTGTTAATTAACGAATAAACAACAAAAAAAATTTCGTCGATTTAAAATTTGTGTTTAATTTGTGGTCGTATTTTGTCGTTGTATATATGTTTACACTCGGGATGTTCTAGTACATTTATAAATTGTCTTGAGATAAATGGGGGAAAAAGAAAAAGCTGATAAATATACCGTCTTGTCATTGCATTGTTAAAAAAAGGAGAATATATTAAAAATGCAACAAAGATCTAAAAACCAAGCGATTAAGATAAAATAAAGAGGTTTTTTGAATGATTTAATAATTTCTTCTAACATCTTATTTTATAATGTGAGGAAAAAAATTATTTTTGCAATAGTAATAATAGATTAAACACATCCAAAATGCATAAAATTTCAAAACATCCAATTCTTGATATTGTAGATTCTGAAAAGATTGAGTTTTTATTTAACGGCCAAAAGGTGGTTGGAGAAAAAGGCTACACCATTGCCGCTGCCCTGCATCAAGCGGGCTTTCCAATTCATAGCCACAGTGTCCACAATCGCGAACGTTCATTGGAATGTGGCATTGGCAAATGTGGCGCTTGCGAAATGTTGGTAGACGGTCAAATCCGCAGAATTTGCATTACAAAAGTGGATACGGTTAAAGAAGTGAAAGAAATTAGCAAGAACGATCAGCCAATTATCATAAGTTATCCGGCAGAAAAGCCTACCAAAATATACAAAACAGAAGTTGCCATTATTGGAGCTGGTCCTGCAGGATTAGCATGTCGAGAATTTTTAAATGAACAAGAAATTCCAAACATTGTCATTGACAATAATGAAACCATAGGAGGTCAGTTTAATATGCAAACGCACCAATTCTTCTTTTTCGAAAAGGAGAAAAAATATGGTGGAATGCGTGGATTTGAGATTTCAGAGACCTTGGCTGGCGACAATAACGAGGGTATCTTACTAAACTCTACCGTTTGGGATTTGCTCGATGGAAAGAGAATTGCAGTTAAAAACATCTCAACTGATGAGGTTTTTTATGTGGATGCTAAATATTTGGTTGTGGCTACAGGAGCCGTTCCATTTGTCCCAACCTTCGAAAACGACGATTTACCAGGTGTATACACGGCTGCTGTTTTCCAAAAAATGATGAACGTGGAACATACGCTTCTCGGAAAAAGAATTTTAACAGTAGGTGCTGGAAACATTGGATATTTAACTTCCTATCAGGCTTTTCAAGCCGGCGCGGAGGTGAAAGCAATCATTGAGGCACAAAACCAAGAAGGTGGCTTTCCTGTGCAAGCAAATCGAGTTCGCCGCTTGGGAATTCCCGTGTTGACCAGCCATATTCTGTTAAAAGCCATTCCAAACGAAAAGCACGACGGCATAATTGGAGCAGTGGTGGCCGAATGCGAAAACTTTGTTGCCATTCCTGGAACCGAAAAAATTATTGGAGATATTGATATTATAAATATTTGTACTGGATTGCTTCCCGACAATCAGCTCTTTATTAAAGGGAAAGAAGTTTTTGGAATTCATACATACGGCGTTGGCGATGCCATTCGTATTGGCGAAGGTACAACTGCTGTTTTGAGAGGCAAACAAGCCGCCATGGAAATTGCTATGGAAATTGGCAAAAGAATAAACTATGATGATTATCTTGCTCTTTCAAAGGAATATATTGATGCTCAGCAACATCCAACTAGAGTTATTGAAGAACCATACATGCCTTCGCTGGAAAGAAAGCAGAAAAAAGGCTTTGTCGTGATCGATTGTTTATATGGTTTTGCATGCAACCCATGCACTTTTGCTTGCCCCCATGGGGCTATTACAAAGCTATCAACCTGTCATGTTCCACAAGTTGATTACGATAAATGCATTGGCTGTATGGATTGCGTATATCAATGTCCAGGATTGGCAATTTTTGGTTACAATTTAAAAAAACAGTGGTTGTTTTTACCCATTGAATACGATGCTGTTGAAGACACGGAAGTGTTTTTAATAGATAACAATGGAAAAATTATAGGCGAAGGAATCATTGAAAAAATATTACGCAAGCCGAACAAAACTCATATTGCTCGGGTAAAATCGACAACTCTCGAAGGAGAAGCAATGATTGAAGCCAGAGGTTTTATCATCAAATCGATGTATCCTGAAAAAATTAGCATGGAGCCAATTAAGGAGGAAATTGCATCGGAAACTTACATTTGTCACTGCGACGACGTGAAGTTGGACGAAATACTAGAAGTTATTGGCGATCGAAGTTTTATTTCTGTGGACGAAATCAAGCACACGACCCGCCTGGGCATGGGAGCATGTCGCGGAAAACGCTGCATTCCCCGTTTGAAACAAAGCATTCGCAAATATGGCATTACCATAGTTGGAGATGCCACACCACGCGGTCCGCTTTCAAATCAGGTTTCCATGGGCGAAACATATCCCAACAATAAACAAGAAGAAGTTATCACCAATATTAGCGGTGCAAAAACCAAACGGATAAAAACTGCCGTTTTGGTTGCTGGAGGCGGAGTTGCTGGAAGTGCATTGTTCAGATATTTTGCCGAAGCTGGTTTAAATCCAATCATGATTAACTGGGAACGAGGTTCTTCCTGGCGCAATATCGCAGGAGGTCGTCCTGCATTTTCTCTTCCCGAAATTTCAGACATTGCGTTACATAATCTAGAAATTTTTAAAGAGATTCAGTCAAAACACAATATCGATTTCAAACAAACTCGTTATGTCAGCTTTGCTCACGACGATGCCACATACAAAGCACTAGATGCCTCTAGGGCTTGGTCGGATGCATTTATGGTAGATCCAAAAGATTTTAGAAAAGAGATTTCACCAAAATTTAATCAGAATTTTTCCAAATATCAAGCCGCATTGATCACGAACGATTGTTGGCAGGCCACCCCAGGAAGAGTCATCGACTATATCCGTAGAATTGGAGAAACTGCGGGAGGACAAATTTATGAAAACTGCGAATTGACCAATGTTTACAAACAAGATGAAACGTATATTGCTTTGGTGAAAACAAACGACAACGAATATATTGAATTTGAATGCGAACATTTTGCAAATGCTTTGGGCTGGAATGCTGAAAAATTTACTCAATCTCTAGGCATCGATACAGGCCTGTATCCCGTGAAACATCAAGCATTTATTACTCGTCGCTTGCCCATGCTAGGCAAAAATGGCGATCCTTTAGATATGCTTATCGACCGCCAAAACTACAAAGGTTTCTCTGCGGTGTACGGACAGCAGTTAAAAGAAACAGGACAAATTATTGGATGTGCTTCCCCTTCCATCGATTTTGCCGAATCATGGAAAAACCTAAAAGTCAACAGCAAAGAATTTTTAGAAATAGTTTCGGAAGTATTTGTTGATTGGATTCCCGAACTCTCATCTGTTGGATTCCAAGCCGTTTGGTCGGGCTATTACGTGGAACCCCGCTATGTTGTTGACCCTAAACATGGTTTACTAACCGGACTTCGAGGACATGGATTTATGCTGGGAATGTATTTAGCAAAACTTTATGTTGATAAATATATGGGCAAAGAAGTTCCTGAATACTTGGAAAGGATGAGACTAGAAGGAGAAGGTTTAGCCGAAACAGCATTCAAATAAAAGCCAATAAGCAACATATTAATATAAAAGTTCCGAGCTCAAATACTTAATGACAACATAAAAGAAAAGGAGTCGGAACTTTTTTTATTTGTATCTTTTTGGTTCGCTTAATTTTTAGTTACTTTGCACTCAAATTAAAACCTGTCATTTTGAAGAAAATAAGAAATATTATAAAACTCGTAATTTTTCTTGGAATCGGAATTTTTTTTGTATGGATTTTTGTTCGCAAACTCAGCCCGGAGCAAATTGATGAAATATTTCAATCAGTACGAAATGCCGATTACCGTTGGCTGATATTGTCTTTTTTTATTGGTATACTAAGCCATGTTGCCCGAGCATATCGTTCGGTTTTATTGCTCCGCCCTATGGGTTATAAAATAGGATTCCGAAATTCATTTTTTGCTGTCATGGTTGGGTATTTGGCAAATTTGGCAGTACCTCGGCTTGGCGAAGTGCTTAGATGTTCGTTCTTGCAAAAGTACAACAACATTCCTTTTCAAAAATCTTTTGGAACCATCATTACCGAAAGAGCCATCGATTTGGTCATTTTTGTTGTTTTGATAACCGCCGGGCTTTTATTAGAATTTGAGCGACTTTACGGATATGTAAACCGAATGGTCATTTCACCTCTTCAAAACAAGGCAGAATCGGCTTTGGGCAACATAATGATATATATTTTAATCGGTATTTTTGTCCTAATTCTCATGTTTTTTATCATCTACTGGAAGAGACTCAACAAGCTATCTTTTTTCCAAAAATTCAAATCTTTAGCATGGGGTTTTGTCGAAGGAATTACCTCTGTTGCGCGCCTGGAAAAACCTTTTTTATTCATATTTCTCACCATTTCCATCTGGATGTCCTATTTTTTCATGACCTATGTAGCCTTCTTTGCTTTTGCCGAATTGGCTCATTTGCCCGCTTTGGCTGCATTTTCGTGTCTCAATTTTGGAACCATCGCCTTTATGCTGGTACAAGGTGGAATTGGAATTTATCCTGCTATTATTGCAGAAACATTGTCATTGTATGATGCTCCGGTTACGGTTGCGTATGCTGCAGGATGGGTTGGTTGGAGTATACAAACTCTGATGATTATTATTTTGGGACTTGCTTCTGTTATTATTGCATCATTAACAACACCAAAAAATGGAAAAAAATCAAACGATAATAAATAGAATTTTCACCGCAGATTCCATTTCTCAGAAACTTGCTTATTGGCAGTTTAAAGGGAAAAAAATTGTCTTCACAAATGGATGTTTTGATGTTTTACATTTGGGTCATGTCGAATACTTATCAAAAGCAGCTGAATTAGGAGACATTTTAATAATTGGCTTAAATTCAGATGCTTCGGTCAAACGACTAAAAGGCGCCAACCGCCCCATCAATCCTGAACATGCTCGTGCATTCATACTTGCTTCTTTGCGTTTTGTGGATGCTGTTATTTTCTTTGATGAAGACACTCCCTATAATTTAATAAAGCTTATTCAGCCCGATATTTTAGTAAAAGGAAACGATTATAAACCAGAAGATATTGTTGGCTATGATATTGTAAGCGCTAAAGGTGGAGAAGTAAAAACAGTGGAGCTTGTGGAGGGTTTCTCTTCAAGTTTGATTATTGAAAAAATGAAATCCGAAAAATAATCTAATCCAAAATTCTAAAGAAAAACTTATGAAAAACGAAAACCCTAATTGGATGGAAGAACTTCCTGTTGCCGTAACTGTTTGCGATACGGAATCAAAAGTAATTGCAATGAATCAAAAATCACAAAAAACTTTTGCAAAATGGGGCGGCGAAAAATTACTCGGAGAATCATTGATGCCCTGCCATCCAGAGCATGCCCAAGAAAAAATAAAGAAATTAATGAGCAGTGGAAACATCAACGCCTACACCATCGAAAAAAATGGAGTTCGCAAACTTATTTATCAATGTCCATGGTTTGAAAATGGAGAGCAAAAAGGACTGGTTGAGTTATCCTTGGAACTTCCAAACGACATGCCTCATTTTGTTAGAAAATAAAAGCAGTTTTTCGTATGACAAAACCTGTTTTAGTATTCCTAAAAACACATTAGCAATTATTAAAACAAGAATCCTGTATTAATGTAAAATGAACCTTTGCTGTTATCCTGATTATTAAGAGCCTTACCATATTCAAAAGCTACAATAAAATTTTGGTTCATAATAAATCTAAAACCTGCACCGGTTGAAAGATGAAAATCTTCGGGTTTATCAGCTAATATTTTAATATCATTGTAATTATAATTTTCTAAAGGCGACAAGTCTACCTGTTTAAAACTTCTTACACCATCAAAAAAGCCACTTAAGTTTAAGGCAATATTTTGGTTAAACAGCTTAAAATCGACAAATTTCCATCTAAGTTCGGTATTAAAAAACCCAACCTGTAGCGATTGAACTCTGTTTCTAATCAGGCCCCGAACGGTTCTGTATCCGCCAAAACCATCATAATCGTTAAATGGACCTACAACAGTATGAAAAGGCATTACATAAAAAGGGGCATCCCCAATAAACCCTTGATAATTGAGCCTGTATGCAAAAGTTAGCTTATCGGAAACCAAAGGCACGTAATGACGAAATACAAAATGAAGCTTAAAATAGCTTTTTGATGTACCCAATAGTTCGGGCGCAGCTATGGCGTGAGTTTCGGCCCATAACCCTTTTGTTGGATTGGCTTCAACGTTTCGGGTGTCAAAAACAAATCCAAAGCGAACAGCAGAAGAATAACCGCCTTCGGCATCTTTTTTATCGATAATATTGTTTTCAACGTAAATATCGTATAGCGATTTTCCTGCAAAATCATCTTTATTAAAGCGTTCTGTTTTAAAATAATTTAAGTGATAACCAGCTACCCACGAAAAGCCAGAGATTATTTTACCCGTAAAATCAGTTTTAAAAGAGTAAACCGTTCTACCGTGCCTGTAGAATGCTGTCGGTAGGTCTTTGTCGTAATACGTTTGATACCCATTAAAACCGTAGAAGTCTAACGCTTTATCGTTTGAAAAATTCCCAGCAATACTCATTCTTGTGTTTTTTATCAAGGTTTTATTGTCGTATCTAATATCAAACTTATAAGATCCTTTTGTATATGCCGAAGCCTCAAAATACCACTGCGATTTAGGGTTTGGATACCACGAGCCATCGCCAAAATTATATATATTGAGCAAGGCTCCGTATTGAAACCCTTTATCTTGGTCAAATGCAATTACAGGCAAGGGCCCGAAAGAAATTCCTTTCTTAATAATATCTTCCTTCGTTTTGGTCTTTGATTTGGTTGTATCAGCTAAACTATATAAATTTATATTTCTTAATTCATTAGCATAGGCACTACTAATGCTCAGTTCTGCACAAAACAGAAGGAAAACAATGATGATCGTGTTTTTCATTTGATAAGATTTAGGATACTGTTTTTTAATTGATTGTATTTTGTTGCAATGTCTTTGTTTCTTATGTATCGGAAGTCGGATGCTAAGATACGTACAAATTCAGAATAAATATAAAAGTATTTAGGAAGAAAAATTAAAGATAATATTACAAGTAGAGTTACAAACCAATCAAGAAAAACAAAGGAAAGGATAGTCCATAAAATAAAAAAGATTGTATTTAAAACCAATGAATTAGCAAAGCGAGCTGTATTCCAAAATGTTTTGTCTTTGATTTTTGGGATTAAAAACAGCTCCGAAAGAATTATGTTGGGATATAAAACAACAGATAGTACGTAAAAAGGTAATCCCAAAAGGGCAAGCAAAGAGTTGAAAAACAGATTGGCTTTAGTATTGGGATTAGCGATAGATTTTATGCTAATTTTCGCTTTTTTTCTGTCATCCATAAAACGATCCGCTTGTCTGAATAATATTTCTGCTTCTTGAGGATTTGTGTTTTTAAGTTCTGTGATTTTAGATGAAATCTCTCTGTTTTTATTAAATCGTTTTAAGATTTCATTTTCATTAATATTGCCGGTTAAAAGCTTTGTAAGTTCCCAAATAGCATCATAATCATCGGTTTGATTAATATACAGAATTGTTTCGGCCAGCTTACATCTAATTTCTTCTCTAATGCCAACATTTATCTGGTATTCAGATTTGTCGGGATTGCTATTTATATATTCGGTAACATTTATAATATCACCAACAAACATCAGCAATGTGCTTTGGTATCTGTAATAATCGCCATATTCAACACCGATTGGCAGAATATATAAATTATCGTCATTCTTAATTTTATCGCTAGCACTAAGTGCAATGCGAAGAATGCCTTTCCCAATCGGCAATAAGTCGTGTTTGCTTCTGTGAGCTCCTTCGGGGAAAATATGTACTTTTTTGCCATCAGCAAGTACATTTGCAACAATATCTATCGTCTCTTCCGATTTTTTTACATTACTAATACCATTACGTATTCTGAAAATTGGCAAAATTTTGGCAAAACGCAGGAATTTTCTGACAGACTTATTTATAAATATATCTCCCCGAGCAATAAAAACCTTGGGCTCTTTGTTTATAGCCAGTATATTTATCGCATCCATCAATGCATTGCTATGATTTGTAGCAAGTATAACAGATCTATCTTTAGGGATTTTATCCAATCCTACAATTGCTGTCTTTTTATAGGCACTTTTAACTTTAAGATCTACAAAAAACCGAGCTATTCTATATCCTATAGTATTATCGTATATATTCCTTTTTTCGCCCATTTTATATTTGTTTATTTCTTAAAAACAAAGCAGCTACGCCCAATCCGGAAACAATATGCCATATTCCCCACCAGGCAGTTATAAAAAGCATTCCTCCGTTCATAAGTTCGGGTGGAAATATTTTAGGATTAAAAAGCAATACCAAACCCAAACCCGAATTTTGAATTCCCGTTTCTATGGTTAGTGTTCTGCGGTCTTTTTTGGGAAGTTTAGTTAGCGTTGCAGCACTGTAACCTAATAGAAGGGCGATGGCGTTGTGTACAAGTACAATAAAAAACACAAACCAAATGTATTTCATTATCATAGAAAGATTATTTCCCATAGCTAGTATAACCATAGCAATAAAGAAAATTATTGAAAAATACTGCAAAGGTTTTTTTAGCTTATTGGCAAACTTAGGGAAGTATTTTGAGGTCAAGAGTCCAAGTATTAGAGGTATTCCTAATAAAAGGAAAACAATATAAAACATGTCTAAAAAATTAATCTCTAATGTTTGTAGAGCAACATTCGCTTGATTGTTTAGATATGTGGTATATAAACCACCCCAAAACGCAAAGTTAAAGGGAGTTGTAACTGGAGCAAAAGCTGTACTAAAAGCGGTTAGTGTTATGGATAGTTCAGAATTCCCTTTTGAGAGAGAAGTTATGAAGTTTGAAATATTTCCTCCAGGACACGAAGCAACTAATATCATTCCCATAGCTATCATCGGAGTTATATAGTTGTTTAAAACAACTACCAAACCAAAAGTGAAAGCAGGTAAAAGAATCCACTGGCTGATAAGACCAATAATTGCCGATTTGGGTTTTAATATTACTTCTTTGAAAATTGCAGGTCGTATACCTAGTGCTACTCCGAACATAACAACGGCTAAAACCATATTGATTGCATCTTGGCCTGCTTTTGAAAAATTAATCACTAAAGGATCTAAGTTTAGTAGTTGTTCGTACATATGATACGTTTTAGTTGTTTAAAAAATCAAAAGTAAAAAAAAAACAGTAAGTTATACATGATTAATGTTAATAATTACTCTAATTCAAAAAGTATGAAAATTTATGAATTACTGTAAAAGCCTGAAATGTAGAATATTTAGACTAATTGACAAGTATTATCTTTTCAAGTTGAATAATAATAATTTTATTTGAGACAGATTGAATGATTTAGGACTCGTTATAACTCTTTTCATTCGCAGATAATACTTTCTTAAAAAAATTTGAATAATCGATGCTTTTAGAAAAAAAACAGTATGCAAACAACATATATCAGTTTCATTGATATGAAAACAGAGAATAATAGGACGGGTTGAATTATCCTTAAAAATTTCCAAATGATGTGCTTCACTTTATCAAAAAGCAAGAGTTGATTTTCGCAAGCCTGCGTCCTGTTTTTAACCGTTCTAAATAACACACTGACAAGTAAATAGACGACCAACAATAAGCCGTTATATTTTAGTTAATGGGCTGGGATTTTGCTTTGCAGTGTGATTAAAATAACTAACTTTGTACAGTTTTAAAATAGAATTATAATAGTTATATAAAACATAAATTATTTCAAATTATGACACAAAAGCGTAAATTTTTGACATGCGATGGCAATTATGCTGCCGCTCATGTTGCTTACATGTTTAGTGAAGTGGCTGCAATTTATCCAATTACACCCTCTTCTAACATGGCTGAGTATGTTGACGAATGGTCGGCATACGGAAGAGAAAATATTTTTGGAGACACTGTGAAAGTTGTTGAAATGCAATCCGAAGCTGGTGCTGCTGGAGCAGTTCACGGCTCATTGCAAGCAGGTGCTTTAACTTCCACCTACACAGCTTCTCAAGGTTTGTTATTAATGATTCCAAACATGTATAAAATGGCCGGCGAATTATTGCCTGCAGTATTTCATGTTTCAGCCCGTTCTTTAGCTGCACAAGCACTGTCTATCTTTGGCGACCATAGCGACGTTATGAGTACTCGCCAAACAGGCTTTGCCATGTTGGCTACAGGTTCCGTACAAGAAATTATGGACCTTGCTCCTATTGCTCATCTTGCTTCCATTAAATGTCGCGTTCCATTTATGCACTTTTTCGATGGTTTTAGAACTTCTCACGAAATTCAAAAAGTAGAAGTAGCAGACCAAGAAGTATTGAAAGAGCTTTTAGACAGAGAGGCTTTGAATGAATTCCGCCAAAATGCTTTAAACCCAGAGCATCCTGTTACTCGCGGTACTGCCCAAAACCCTGACATCTATTTCCAAACTCGCGAAGTACAAAATAAATTCCACGATGCAGTTCCAGATGTTGTTGAAGATTATATGCAAAAAATCAACAAACTTTATGGAACAGAATATCATCCGTTTACATATTATGGACATGCTGAAGCTGAAAACATCCTGGTAGCTATTGGTTCCATTACTGAAACCATAAAAGAGGTTATTGACTCTTTGGTTGCTAAAGGCGAAAAAGTTGGCTTGATTAGCGTACACTTGTATCGTCCATTCTCTTCAAAATACTTCTTTAATGTTTTGCCAAAATCAGTAAAACGCATTTGTGTTCTTGACAGAACGAAAGAAACTGGCGCAAATGGAGATCCCTTATATCTTGATGTTGTTGAATTATTCAACACAAAACAAGAAAGACCTCTCATCATTGGCGGACGATACGGATTAAGCTCGAAAGACACAACCCCAGCACATATCGTTTCTGTTTTCAACAACCTAAAAATGAATGAACCAAAACATTTATTCACAGTAGGTATTGTTGATGACGTTACTTTCAAATCTCTTCCTTTGATTCCAGACGTTTCTGTTGTTCCCAAAGGAACTTACGAAGCTAAATTTTACGGTTTAGGTTCTGATGGTACTGTTGGTGCAAACAAAAATACGATTAAAATTATTGGAGAAACTACTGATAAATATTGTCAAGCATATTTTGCATATGACTCCAAAAAATCTGGTGGTTTTACAACTTCACATCTGCGTTTTGGCGACAAACCAATTCGTGCTCCTTATTTGATTAATACAGCTGACTTTGTAGCTTGTCACGTTCCTGCTTATTTGAATCAGTACGACATGCTTAAGGGTTTGAAAAAAGGGGGAACTTTCCTTCTAAATAGTACTTGGAGCGTAGAAGAAACAAAAAAACGTCTACCTGACCATATGAAAAAATATTTGGCTCAAAACAATATTTCAATGCATATTATTAATGCTACTGAAATTGCCGAAGAGCTTGGTTTAGGAAATCGCACCAATACCATTATGCAAAGTGCTTTCTTTAAGCTTTCAAATGTTATTCCATTTGAGCAAGCTACTAAAGAAATGAAAAATGCGATTGTAAAATCTTATGGTCGTAAAGGTGAAGCAATTGTCAAAATGAATTCTGATGCAGTAGATCGCGGTGCCAACACAACAAAGGTGGAAATTCCTGCAGAATGGGCAAACATTGTTTTGACCGAAGAGGAAGACCATAGAGACGTTCCTGCATTTATCAAAAACATTATGGAACCCATGACTGCACAACAAGGTGACAACCTTCCTGTAAGTGCATTCTTAGGTCGCGAAGACGGTTCATTCCCAGCGGGAACTACGCAATACGAAAAACGTGGTATTGCAGTTAATGTTCCAGAATGGCTTCACGATAACTGTATACAATGTAATCAATGTGCTTATGTTTGTCCACACGCAGCCATTCGTCCATTCCTTCTTACAGACGAAGAGTTAGCCAATGCTCCTGCCGATACAAAAACTGTAAAAGCCAATGGTAAAGCTCTTGCCGGATTACAATTTAGAATGCAAGTAAGTGTTTTAGACTGTACAGGTTGCGGTAACTGTGCTGATATTTGTCCTGCTCCTAATAAAGCACTCGAAATGAAGCATTTAGAAACACAACTTCACGAAGCAGATCGTTGGGAATATATGCACTGCAAAGTGGGCTACAAAGACACCTTACTTCCAAGAGCACAAAGTGTAAAAAATAGCCAATTTGTTCAACCTCTATTCGAATTCTCGGGAGCTTGTGCAGGTTGCGGCGAAACTCCATACATCAAAGCCATTACTCAATTGTTTGGCGAACGCATGATTATTGCTAACGCAACAGGCTGTTCCTCCATTTTTGGAGGTTCTGCACCTGCTACTCCATACACCACCAACTTGAAATCAGGACGTGGACCCGCATGGGCAAACTCTTTATTTGAAGACAATGCTGAATACGGTTTTGGAATGGCTACTGGTGTTGAACAAATTCGCGAACACATTGCTAACAAGCTGACTCCTGAAATGGAAGGGAACATGAGTGCTGATACTAAAGAAGCCATTAAAAACTGGTTAGAAAAAATGGATTCAGGAAATGAATCAGTAGATCCATCGAACAAACTTATTGCTTGCTTAGAAAAAGAGAGCAGTCAAGTTGCAAAAGATATGCTCGATTTGAAACACTATTTCATCCAAAAATCACACTGGATATTTGGTGGAGACGGTTGGGCATACGACATCGGCTACGGTGGTTTAGACCACGTATTAGCTTCAGGTAAAAATGTGAATGTATTGGTACTTGATACCGAAGTTTACTCAAACACAGGTGGACAAGCTTCAAAAGCAACTCCTGCTGCTGCTGTAGCAAAATTTGCTACTTCGGGTAAAGCCATTCGCAAAAAAGACTTGGGTGTTATG
The DNA here is from genome assembly GCA_028684405.1 of Bacteroidales bacterium. GTDB lineage: Bacteria > Bacteroidota > Bacteroidia > Bacteroidales > WCHB1-69 > JAQUGA01. The sequence continues at coordinate 17,740 of JAQUGA010000012.1, forward strand.
GCAATGTCATATGGCTATATCTATATTGCTCAAGTAGCAATGAATGCAAGTCAATCACACTATTTAAAAGTTATCAGAGAAGCTGAAGCTTTCAACGGACCATCCCTAATCATTGCTTATGCTCCATGTATTAACCATGGAATAATGGCAGGAATGGGTAAAACTCAAGAACAAGAGAAATTAGCCGTTGAATGTGGATATTGGACACTTTGGAAATACAATCCAGAATTGGTAAAAGAAGGTAAAAATCCATTTACCATTGATTCTAAAGAACCAGATTGGACAAAATTCCAAACTTACATCAAATCAGAAGTTCGTTTTAATTCATTAGCAAAAACCTTCCCTGATAGAGCAGAAATGCTTTATAAGAAAACAGAGGAAAATGCAAAATGGAGATACAACCAATATCAAAGATTTGCCAAAAACGACTAATCGTAATTTTCAATAAAAAAAGCCGGCCTTGTGTCGGCTTTTTTTATTATATGCCTCAGTAAAGTCCAAAGAGGAGTTCAACAACCTATGTTTTTTAAACAAAAAAAACTTTCAATGTAATATGATCCGAGGATTTTGTCATAAAAACATATTTCTGACTCCCTTAAAAGACAAGTCGGGATAATTATTGAAAAATATACCAGCTTCTTTTAATTTGAAGTTCGTGCCACGAAAAACACTTATATTCCTATTTCATAGCCAAGTTCGTAAATATCGTGCTGTCTGATTTACATTTGCAAAGTGACAAAGCAATGAATATCAGCCATGTAATAAACATTCAGTAGAGAGATTTAAAGTTTCAAAAAAGATTTGCAAAAAGAGATTTTATTATTATCTTTGCACTCTAAAGTAAAGGTCTCTTGGCCGAGCGGCTAGGCACCGGTCTGCAAAACCGTCTACTCCGGTTCGAATCCGGAAGAGACCTCCACTAAAAAGCGTATCCTGGGATACGCTTTTTTTATTTCTCGAAAATTTGAATCCCAAAACTTGTTAGGCACAAAAAAACAAAGCAGGCTATTGGGGAAATAGCCTGCTTCTTAACCAAAACACACAAAATGAAATGGGGGTTGCCCTTTTCGTGGCATCGACTGGATTTGAACCAGTGACACAAGGATTTTCAGTCCTCTGCTCTACCAACTGAGCTACGACGCCATTCTTAATTCGACTGCAAAGATACAATTAAAAATTATATTTCCAAGAAAAATCTTTCATTTCCAAGAAATAAAATATCTTTGCAGTGAAAATCAGATATATGAATCTAATAATTGACATCGGAAATACAAAACAAAAGCTAGCATTGGTCAAAAACAACAGCATTATTTCCATTGTTTCAGTACCGAAAATAGAAAAAGCTATGCTGGAGGAGATTTTTTTGAAACACAAAATAAAAAAAGCAATTGTTAGCAATGTTCGCAAAGAAAATGAAATAACAGATCTTCTTGATTTTCTTTTGCAACATACAAAAGTCGTTAAGTTTCAGAGTTTAACAAAATTTCCAATTCAAAATGCATATCAAACTCCAGATTCATTAGGAACCGACAGATTTGCTGTTGCCGCTGGAAGCCAACTGTATGCAAAAGGAAGCGATGTACTCGTCATTCAGGTTGGAACCTGCATTACCTATGAATTTATTGACAAAAACTCAGTGTATTATGGAGGAGCTATCTCACCAGGTGCTTTCATGCGATTTGAATCAATGCACCGCTTTACAGGAAAACTCCCTTTGGTAGAATACCGAGAAATTTCTAACATTACAGGAAAGAACACCGAAGAGTCGATATTATCGGGGGTTCTTTTTGGAATTGTTTCAGAAATTGATGGGAACATCGAAAAATATAAAAAAACCTACCCTGATTTAAGAATAATTATGACAGGTGGAGGAGCCAAATACTTTGATAAGTTATTAAAAAATGAGATATTTGCAGTCCCTAATCTTGTGATTATCGGGTTAAACTATTTACTGGAAATACATGAAGAATAACATAAAAGCACTTATTATCATCCTCATTATTTTCATTTTTTCGAATGAATTAATGGGTCAAAACAAAATCAGTTCTCCCTACTCTCGCTACGGCATTGGAAACCTACAAGGCCGAAACACGCTCGCTATAAGCAGCATGGGAGGGTTAAACAAGGCCGTTTCTGGACCTCTTATTATTAACCCAGGAAATCCGGCATCGTATAGTGCCATTGATACCTTGTCATTTTTATTTGACGGAGCCCTGATTGTTGACAATACAAACCTAAGCACCTCCGAGTTATCTCAATCGACGAACTACGTTTCGCTCAGCTACTTCACCGTTGGATTTCCTCTGCATCGAAAATGGAAAACCAGCATCGGTCTCCTACCCTACAGCGAAATTGGATATAAAATTTACGACAAGCAACAACTGGACAATATTGGAAATGCTACTTTTAAGTACGAAGGAGATGGTGGGCTGTCTCAAGTATATTGGGGAAACAGCTATCAGCTACTTTCAAATTTATCTATCGGACTAAACGCTTCCTATATTTTTGGAAATTTAATACGAACTCGTCAAGTTGAATTCGACGCTGAAAATGCATTTAACACTTTGAATAAAGTAACCAACCAAATCGGTGGATACATGTTTCAAACAGGCCTGATGCACACTTTGGATATTAAAGAAAAATATTATTTACAAACGGGACTCACCTACGGAATAAAATCGTCTTTAAAATCGACAGATGATTTTTTCTCAGCTACGTACACGCTCAATTCTGCAAAAGAAGAGTTGATGAAAGATACCCTCGAAAATTTCGAAAACCAGAATGGTAAAATTGAAATCCCGATGTCGATTGGTGCGGGCGTCGTATTTGGTAAAAAAGACAACTTTATGTTTGGTTTGGATGCAGAATGGCAAAAATGGGAAGATTTCCGATTTTTTGGAAAAAGCGACTCCCTGAAAAACAGTTTGACAATAAGTGCAGGAGGAATGTATATTCCATCGGCAAATAGCTCTTCCGTTTTTAAACGAACAAAATACAGTGCCGGTTTTCGCTACCAGCAATCGGCATTAGAACTCAAAAACACAGCCATTAACGACATGGCAATATCACTTGGATTAGGAATTCCAATACTACGTTCTAAAAATCACATAAATATTGGCATAGAAATTGGTCAAATGGGTACCATCAATAACGATTTAATTAAAATGAATTATTTCCGCTTTCAAATCGGAATACAATTTTATGAAAGATGGTTTCAACGCAGAAAATTTGATTAGTACACAATAATTTAAATAAAAACAAGTTGAATAAACAAACAAAAACTAATAAACAAAAAAAAGCAAATAAAAATGAAAGCAAGTTTTAAACTATTCATGTTAGCAATTGCAATACTATTTTCCACTCCAATGTTAATAGCTCAAACTGACGAAGAAAGCAATGACACCGAAAATGCTACCGAAAGCCGTTGGGGTTTGGACAGTGCTGAATGTGTAAAAAACTTCTCTTTATATAGGGAATTTTATCGTCAAAACAATTATAAGGATTCTTATGAACCTTGGCAAAAAGTTTTAAATGACTGTCCTCAAGCCTCTAAAAATATTTATATAAACGGGACAGTTATTCTTAATTATCAGCTCAGAAATACAAAAAATATTAGTCGCAAAGAAAGATTGGTAGATACCTTGATGATGGTCTACGACAATCGAATAGCTAATTTTGGAGAAGAAGGTTATGTATTAGGGCGCAAAGCCATCGACTATATTCGCTATGTTCCAGATTTTTTTGTAAAAAGAGCATCTGCTGAAAAAGATCCAGAAAAACTCAAACTAATAAATGATAGCATTATTGAAATTTGGAATAAAGCATATCAAATGTTTGAGCGTTCGATTGATTTAGAAAAAAACTCTTCTTCGGCTCCAATTGTAGATGCTTATTTCCAAACTACGGAAATTTACTTCAAAAATAATAATTTAGAAAAAGACATTATTATTGAAGCATACGACAAAGCCAGTGATATTCTTGATTTTAACATCAATGAGCAAACCGACAAATTGGCAAGTGCATTTCATGAAATGGAGGCCATGAAAAAAGCAAATGAAGAAGGCACTATCGACGAGGCTACTTTTGAAAAAATGATAAATAAATTTGAAAAAGACACGGCTCATATCATCCGTACTTTAGATGGATACAAAACTGTAAAAAGCAATATTGAAACACGCTTTACTCCTTATGCAACCTGCGAAGACCTCGTAAATATTTACAGTAAAAAAATGCAAGGGAACGAAGAAAATGTTGATTTTTTGACAAAAGTAACACGATTAATGAATCGTAAAAAATGTATTGATAATCCAGTTTTCTTTACTGCAACCGAAAATCTTCACCGCGTTCAGCCAACGGCAAACTCTTCCTTCTTAATGGGTTATATGCTTTTCCGAAAAGAGGAATACTCAAAAGCAAAAGAATATTTAGAAAAAGCTGTAAGTAAATATGAAAAAGAATCCGATAAAGCTTCAGCATATATTATGTTGGTGGAAGTGAGCAGCAAATTGGGTCAATATTCAACTGCTCGTCAGTATGCTTATAAATACGCAGAAGCAGTTCCAACAAGCGGAGTACCATACTTGCTTATCGGCGACATGTATGCTGCTACAGCGACCAGTTGCGGCGACAATGAGCTAACTACTCGGGTTGCATATTGGGCTGCTGCTGACAAATACAATCGTGCAAAACAAATTGATAAATCGATTGAAGAAGAAGCCAACCAAAGAATAAATAGAATTCGGGGCCGTTTTCCTGATAAAAACACGATCTTTTTCTATGGATTAAAACAAGGACAATCCTATACCGTCGGTTGTTGGATTAATGAAACTACAACCGTTCGCTAAATGAACTTTCAATTCTCACAGTTTGCAAAACATTATTTCAAGATTGTCGCCATGGCGACAATCTTGTTTTGTTCTTGTGAGAACGATATCGCCACCGTACAGAGCTTAACGGTAAAAGACAATGTTCCGGACGAATCAGCAAAAGAAGTTACTGTAATCCGAAGCGATTCGGGAAAAGTTGAGTTTGTTTTGGAAGCAGCAACTCTGAATAAATTCTACAAAGAAGAAACCTATACCGAATTTCCAGATGGTATAAAGGTATCGACCTATGATAACTCAAAAGAGCAAATAAACCAGCTCACTGCTAACTGGGCTATCAACAACGAATCAAAAAAGATGATGGAAGCAAAAAGCAATGTTGTTATTACCAATCATCAAACCAACGAAATTATTGAAACCGAACATATTGTTTGGGATCAATTAAATCATACTATTTATTCGAATGTTTTCATTAAAAGAACCAACGAAGAAGGCGTAATGTACGGGGATGGTTTTGATGCCGATGAATCTTTCTCTAAATATACTATCCGAAACCCAAGGGCGACCCTTTATGTTTACGAAGAGTAATTATTAAGCATAAAACGCTACTTGTTTTTTCCGTATTTCATTAAATACGACTTAATAAAGTCGTCAATTTCTCCATCCATAACGGCCTGAACATTGGATGTTTCAGTGCCTGTTCGAACATCCTTCACAAGCTTGTATGGATGCATTACATAGTTGCGGATTTGTGCTCCAAAATCAATTTTCGACTTTGAGTTTTCCAATTGATCATGTTTCTCTTTTTTCTTTTGAAGTTCAATGTCATACAAACGAGATTTAAGCACAAGCATTGCTTTTTCGCGATTTTGAAGCTGCGAGCGAGTTTCCTGACATTCTACCACGATTCCGGAAGGAGCGTGATGAAGCCTGACCGCAGTTTCAACTTTATTAACATTTTGTCCACCCGGCCCGCTCGAACGGAAAGTATCCCAGCTAATATCTGATGGGTTAATCTCTATATCAATGTTCTCATCCACAATGGGATACACAAAAACAGAAGAAAAGGAAGTATGACGCTTATTGGCCGAATCAAATGGAGACAAGCGAACCAAGCGATGAACTCCAATTTCACTTTTAAGAAAACCAAAAGCGAAATCGCCTTGAAACTCGATGGTTGCCGATTTAATACCAGCACCGTCGCCCTCTTGTCGATCAATTAATTTGGTCGAAAAATTATTATTTTCTCCCCAACGCAAATACATCCTCATCAACATTTCTGCCCAATCCTGACTTTCTGTACCACCAGCACCAGGTGTAATATTCATCAAAGCCGACATCCGATCTTCCTCCTGCCCCATCATGTTGCGGAATTCTATGTCTTCAAGACGTTTGATGGTGAGTAAATAATGCTTTTCGAGCTCTTCAATACTTACTTCTTGTTGCTCGAAAAACTCAAATAAAACCAATAAATCTTCATAGGAGGCTTCAACTGTTTTGAAAGCATCTGTCCAAGACTTAAGAATATTTATTTCTTTAAGTAAATTTTGTGCATTTTTGGAGTTACTCCAAAAATCAGGATCTTGGGTTTTTAGTTCTTTGTCCGAAATTTCATACAATTTTCGTTCAATGTCAAAGAAACCTCCTCAGGTTCTCAATGCGTCCTTTAATCTCTTTTAAGTTCTCTTTATAAACCATCTTTGGCGTTTTTAATTTTTTTCAAAATATCAATAACAAACTCGCTTTCGAAGCCTTTTTGATTCAGATAGTGGATTGTTTTTTGAAAATCTGTTCGGTTATTTATGTTTTTGCCTTTAATATATTTGAGAACCTCATCTTCCATAATCTTAAAATAGACCTCATCCGAGATTTGTTCTAAGGCTTTTTTTATCAAAAACTCCGACACTTGTTTCTTTCGAAGACCATGCTTGATTTTATATTTTCCCCACTTATTTTGGTTCAATTTTCCTCGGCAATAGCTGTATGCAAAACGCTCTTCATTCAGAAAATTTTCTTGAATTAGTTCCGAAATAATCCAGTCAGAACTAGCTTGGTCAACTTGCCATTCTTTCAGTTTAAGTTTTAAATCGAAATGAGAACGTTCGGAATAAGCACAAAATTTTTGTGCCTTTTGCAGGGCTTTTAAAGGTGTTATTATCTCCGGTTTATTGACTTTGAACGACATAAAACCTACAATTTAATCTCATCATCTTTCGAATTAAAAAAACGATATTCGAGCAACTGATATGAGGAAACGGGGCGGATTTTGACCCATTTTTTATACTTTAAGTACCATTTTACTTGTTGCGAAATAAAACCTTTGGTAATATAAGCATGTAAAATTGGATTTACGTTAACGGCAAGAACTTTTTCGTTTTGGTCGCGAAACAAATAAGAGATATTGTTTTCAATTTCGTCAATAATCAAGCTATTGGGTTTAATTTCACCAGTCCCTAAGCAACACGGACATTTCTCCAAAACTTCTATATTCATTTCGGGTCGAACTCTTTGACGGGTAATTTGAACCAAACCAAATTTGCTGGGAGGCAAAACGGTATGCTTCGCTCTGTCTTTGGTCATTAAATCCTTCATTGTTTGATACAAAACTCTTCTATTTTGACCTAAATGCAGGTCAATAAAATCGATTACGATAATTCCGCCCATATCTCTTAATCTCAATTGCCGAGCAATTTCCTTAGCTGCTTCAATGTTTACCTCCAAGGCATTGTCTTCTTGCGTATTTGAAGAATTGTTGCGATGACCGCTATTGACATCTATTACGTGAAGAGCTTCGGTGTGTTCGATGATAAGATAAATGCCACTTTTAATGGTCACCACCTTGCCAAAGGAGTTTTTGATTTGTTTGTCAACACCAAAGTTCTCAAAAATAGGTAATTTCCCTTTATAATGCTTAACGATGTCCACTTTGTCGGGAGCAATGTCCGTTAAGTACATTTTAATCTCTTCGGCCATAGCAGCGTCATTCACATGAATTGCATTAAAAGATTCATTAAGCAAATCTCTAAGAATAACTGAAGTTCTATCTATTTCGCTGATAATTTTCATGGGAGGCAAAGCCAACGGAAGCTTAGATACAAGTAATTCCCATCGGTTGACCAATTGTTTTAAATCATGATCGAGTTCAGCCACTTTTTTATTTTCTGCAACGGTTCGGATAATGACACCAAAGCCCTGTGGTTTAATACTTTGGATAAGTCTTTTTAGACGAGTTCTTTCGTCCGAGCTTTTTATTTTTTGAGAAATGGAGACTTTTTCAGCAAAAGGAACCAAAACTAAATATCGTCCTGCAAAGGAGATCTCCGTAGAAACTCTAGGACCTTTCGTCGAAATAGGTTCTTTAGCAATTTGAACTAAAATAGACTGTCCCGAAGTGAGAACATGTGATATTTTATCATTTTTCTCAATTTCTGGTTCAAACTTTACGTTTTCGATAGAAGTATCCGTATTGTGCT
>JAQUGA010000150.1 GCA_028684405.1 Bacteroidales bacterium
TGGAATGAAATTAATGACCCCTATTTTGGCTTTCTTCGAGTCTATTATATGGTTATTAGCAGTAAGTCAAATTCTTAAACATGTGGATAATTTTATGACCTTTATCGCATATGGATTGGGATTTGCCTTGGGAAATTATGTGGGAATTCTTCTAGACGAAAAAATGTCAATGGGAAATTCAGTCGTTCGGATTTTTCCAAATATCGACACCACTGATTTTATTGAATATATGAAGAAAAATAATTTTGGATATACCTTGATTAATGCCGAAGGAAGTAAAGGGGCTTTGAAAATTATTTTTTCCATCGTAAAAAGAAAACACCTGCATCTATTTCTGGAATCTTTGGATAAATTAATACCAAACTCTTTCTATACTATCGAAGAGGTGAAATCGGTCGAAAAAGGAATTTTCAGATCCAACACCAAGAAAAATATCTTTCAAAGGCACAGAGGCAAAGTTAAAATAAAGTAGTTTCAGATTATCTGCAATGATAATAGCTTATATTCATCCAAAAAATGTAATTTAGTTTTTTGAAAAACATAAAATATGAAAACAAAATCAATTATTATTATCGCTATGGTGACCATTTATGCTCTTGGGTTAAATGCACAAAAAGTTTCAAATATCACCCCTTCGCAAATCAATCAAATTGTGTCAAAACTGGAAAACAAGCATGGGTATCGTGCCAAATTTAGAATAGAAAAAGGAGTGCGACAAGCAGCAGCTCTCTGGGAGTCAAAAGATGGGGATGCTAAGGCTTTTGAAGAGTTTTGTATGGAAAACTTTATTTCAAAAGATCAGGAATTAACTGCCTTTTTTAATCGACTTCAACAGAATTTTGAATTGCTATATGGACATTTCAACCGCATTAGCATTGATCTGAAAAGACCGGTTCACCAAGAAGATTATGACATTCTTCCCGTTGATTATGCTTTTTCGGCCTACGATCCTTTTGCTCATTTAAAAGATGATTTTTTTGATAATAAAATTGCCTTTTCTGTTGTTTTGAATTTCCCATTTTATACGCTTGCCGAAAAACAAATTGCTGGCGACCAATGGAGCCCAAAAGAGTGGGGATATGCGCGTGTAGGTGATGTCTTTACATCCCGAATTCCTGCGGCTGTTTCTCAAAATATCTCCGAAAAATCGGCTGTTGGCGATGCTTATATTGCAAATTATAATATTTGCATGGATAAAGTATTTGATAATACTGGAAAATTTCTTTTTCCAAAAGATTTAAAATTAATTACGCATTGGGGACTTCGTGATGAGTTAAAATCTCACTACGGCGGTGGCTCATTAGGATTGGAAAAACAAAAAATAATTTACAATATTATGAAACGAATTATTACCCAGACCATTCCTTCTGAGGTTATTAATTCAAATAAATATTCATGGAATCCTTACACTAATAAGGTTTTTGATAATGCCACCGAAATTAACACAAAACCCGAACCGGATACTCGTTACAAAGTGATGCTCGATTTGTTCAATGCTATGAGAGAAGCAGATGCCTACAGTCCTCACTATCCAACTTATATTTCTCAAAAATTCGATCAAGATATGGAAATGTCTCAAAAAGAGGTTGAAGAGATGTTTATCACCTTTGTTTCGGCACCCGAAGTGGCCAAAGTTGGGAAATTGATAGAAAAACGTTTGGGACGAAAATTACAAGCTTTTGATATTTGGTACGATGGCTTTAAATCAAGAAGCTCAATCTCTCAAGAGGAATTGGATCGCATGGTTTTGGATAAATATCCAACAAAAGGAGCTTTTGAAGCGGCTTTGCCATCTCTTTTGGTAAAATTGGGTTTTCCTCAAGAGAAAGCCGATTTTATCTGTTCCAAAATTGAAGTAAATCCTTCCAGAGGAGCTGGCCACGCTTGGGGATCGATGATGAAAGATGATGTTGCTCATCTAAGAACACGCGTAGGGAAAAATGGAATGGATTACAAAGGATACAATATTGCTGTTCACGAATTTGGACACAATGTGGAACAAACTATTTCTTTGCATTGGGTAGATAATTATTTTATGAATGGGGTTCCCAACACGGCTTTCACCGAAGCTTTGGCTTTCGTTTTTCAAACACGTGATTTGCAATTACTGGGTAAGGAAATAAATGATCCCCTGGAAAAACATTTAATGGCTTTGGATATTTTTTGGGGTTGCTACGAAATAATGGGCGTTTCGCTGGTCGATATGAATGTATGGAAATGGCTTTATGAAAATCCAAATGCAACGCCAGAACAGCTTAAAAATCAGGTAAATAAAATTACTTTAGAAGTCTGGAATAAATATTATGCTCCTGTTTTTGGCGTCAAAGATGAACTTGTTTTAGCTGTTTATTCACACATGATTGTGTCGCCGCTTTATTTGTCAGCATATCCCATCGGACATCTGATTCAATTTCAATTGGAAAAACATTTAGAAGGAAAAAATATCGGTACGGAAACTTTGAGGATTTTTGCTCAAGGCCGCCTTCATCCTCAATTGTGGATGCAAAAAGCGGTAGGACAACCTCTATCGGTTCAACCTTTGCTAAAGAGCACTTCCGAAGCGCTAAGTGTGATAAAATAATGGATATGTCAAAAAATAAATATAGAATTGGCTTGGTCAATTTTCTAAACTCATACCCATTTAGATATGGTCTTGAGCAAAAAAAAATTGATTTTCAAACCGCCGTTCCATCCTTAATTGCCAAAGGTCTCGCCGACCATAAATTGGATATTGGATTGGTTCCAGTGGCTGCTTTTCATGATAATGCACAATGGAATCGAATCACTAATTTTGGAATCGCTTCTTCCAAAAAAGTAAAAACAGTTTTGCTATGTGCCAGCAAACCGCTTGATGAAATTGTAAGCATTCAGGCTGATTCCGATTCTCTTACTTCAAATCGGCTTTGTCATGTTATTTTTAATTCCTTTTTAAATCGCAAAATTGTCTGGGATAATTCCAATAATGTAGATGCGATGGTCAGAATAGGGGATAAAGCTTTCGAGTTGGATGCTCGGTTTCCATATGTTTATGACATGGCTGAATTGTGGAAAAATCACACCAATTTACCTTTTGTTTTTGCCGTTTGGGCTGCAAATAAAGAGCTTGAAGCTGATTTTATTGATGAATTTAATCTTGCTTTAGAATTTGGCATTGAAAATATTGCGGAATCCGTAAAAAAATATCAGAATTTAATCGATATTTCACCTGCCGAAGCCGTTGATTATCTCACTGCTAATATTCAACATTCTTTGGATGAAGACTGCATTAAATCCATGGATTTGTTCAGAAAATTATCAGATTTGTTATGAAAAAATCACTGTTGTCCGATAAAAATCTGATTATCTTATGTAAAACTCAGCATAAGAAGCGAATATGTATAAAATAAAAAAGAGAGGCTTGGTTTTGGTTTTTTTAAAAAATATTGCTTTTCCGCAATTTATTTCACATCCATAAAGGGTGTAAATTGCTGAAAATCAATTCATCCTTTAGGATTGAGGAAAAAATTGATAGAAGCAATTTACGCCAAAACAATACTTTCTTATTTTATCGGACAATAGTATGAAAAAATATTGCTGTCCGATATAAATTTGGTAAAATAATGTAATGTGAAGACTATTTGATATTTTTAATCGTTATGAGAAAGAGAGTCTGTTTTTTAGAATTTGGAATGAAGATTGTTTTTATTTAGATTTTCAGACATTTACTCCCTTTAGACGATGCAGTGCGATGTGCTGAGCCTTTCGAAGTAAGCCGTGTCGGATTGTCGAAGCGCCAAACTGGGGTGGGGTGGTAAAAAAATGAAAATGTATCGGATATTAGTGAAATAAAACTTACATTTATTATGAAAAAACTATTTGTATTTCTGCTTGTAAATCTTATATCAATGGTAGGATGGGGGCAAACGATGAATGCCAAACCAGCAGATGTAAGCCGTTTTCTCTCTTCAAAATGCTTTGTAGTTTTGGATGCAGATCCGTTTTCTGAATTTAATGCTGTCATAGATGATTACATGAAGCAATTTTGGAAATTAACGCCCTATGAAATTATTGATGCGAAGAAATTTGCCAATCTGCGAACCCATTCCGAACATTCATTTATGTTTATTTCTTTTGCTGAACTTACTCAAACAAAAACTTCTTTGTTTGCCACCAACACGCTTTTGTTCAAAAACAAAATGTCTTCTCAATTTACGGTACTGAATGTTTCAATGGGCGATAAATCAGGAAATATTCAAAAAATGCCAGAAATTATTTCTATTCCTCTGGCTTATTATTTTGATGCGAACGACGAAGACGATGATGATTTTGAAGAGCCAGAATATGCTTATAAATTGGGAGCTATTCTGAAATCAATCTCCTTTTTGGTGAATGAAAAAATGTCAAATCCAAACATAAACATTGAAAAATTGATGGATGCTTACAGTTCAGAAATTAAAAATTACGAATTGTGGTTTTTATCAAGCGATTTGCCCGATAATTTACAATCCGTGGATGCTATTTTAAAATTATATCCATATAAAGTTAAAATTGTGACAGAAGAAGAGATTGAAAATGTCATTAAATCAAATATGAAAAACATTGCCATCCTTCATAAAATAGGCCCCGAAGATTATCCTCTAAAAGATGTTTATTGTTTTAAAACTCTCATCTCGTGCGAAGATGGAAAACCATTATACTTTGATTATCACATGATTTCAAAATCAAAGCCAGATGCTTTTTTAATGGAAGATTTTAAGAAAATTGGAAAATAAATATTATAGCTTTCCTTTATAATAAGCTGATTGGATTCGACTTGTCCGATTATTTTAACAGGTACAATCGCTAATAATGACTTTTTAAAAACCTTTTTATTTATCAAAAAGTGCTTTTAAAGAAAGACTACTTTCATTAAATTTATATAGCTAATGTTTTTATAATCAGATAAATAACAGAATGCCAGTATGCATATTTAATCCCAATTAAAATGGCCTTTCATAAAATAGGAGCTAATCCAAAATCCATTAATTTTAACGGCATTTCGTAAAAACTTTTCCAAGTATTTTACATTGCCAAATGCGTGATCTGTGCTTCTGGCGTTGGTGATATAACCTTCGCGGTACAAAGTGTAATCGGTAACTTTGGTAAGCGAAGTGCGATTGTATCCATTTCCCGAATTGTCGTTCCAATAGCTGTGCTTAAACTTCATTAAATCAATGAAATATCTTTCTTTTATGTGGGATATAGTGATGTAATTTAATGGATCATTGCTAAATATGTTTCGCTTTAGATAATATAAAATGTGCTCTGAAGGGGCAATTTTGTCCACAAAATCTTTTAATAAAACATCATCTTTACTGTCTAAGGCATCGATAAGTGCAAATTTTAGCTCGTCGAAAGTTTTGAAACCAATATGAGGATTCATGGACGTTTCGGATGTGAGATAATTCCCTTTATCATTAATGGCTCGCATTTTTCCATTGCGAAATGTCAACGCTTGATAACTTATATTTTCACCATATTCATAAGAGTCTTTACGTTCAAAATTGGCAACTTCATCAAACAAATCTTTGCTAATTGCCTCATTTTTTGAATTGATAATTTGGTATTGCCCCCTTCCTTTTTTTGCTTTGTAAAGTGCAATGTTTGCAATGCGTTGTAATTCTGTATATTCAAAGGGGATTTGTACTTCGTTCTTTAAATTTACGGTCCCGTATTTTTTCCCTTTTGCAAGCACAATATGATGGTTTCCGTCTTTTGTTTCAGCAACAAAATCGATGTTAATATCGTCGTATTTAATGGGGATAATCTCTTCATTTTTGTCGTTTATCAAGCCAAATTTCTTTCCCTTTCGCACACTAAAATAGGTGTGAATTCCATCCCAAAAGCCTTGGATTATTTTATCGTAAATCATAGGTATATCAAGAGTTCCGGTCATCTCGTTGAGCATCCCTGTTTTTCCTTTTTCATCTTTTATATAGAGTGAATGAAAAAAGGGATTTAACAAACGATCTTCGTTCAGAATGTAACCGTATTCACGAATTTTTTTAGGTAAAATAAGTTCATTTTTTTGATTTAAAAAGTTATACGAATGTTCATTCTTTTTCAAAATGGTAATTTTGCTGTTTTCGGTATTGCTACCCGTAATCCATTGATATTCAGCAGGAAAAATGGTTTCTCCTTTTCTGTTATACAATCCCATTTTTCTATCGGGTTCTGAGGTCGCCACTTTAAAATAATCATTTTCAATATT
>JAQUGA010000013.1 GCA_028684405.1 Bacteroidales bacterium
TATTGTCTTTCATGTATTTGATAAAATCAGAAGTGTCAATATTTGGGAAAATACGAACAACGGAATTTCCCATAGACATTTTTTCGTCTAAAAGAATTCCCACATAATTTCCCAAAGCAAATCCCAATCCATATGCGATAAAGGTCATAAAATTATCCACATGTTTAAGAATTTGACTTACTGCTAATAACCATATAATAGACTCGAAGAAAGCCAAAATAGGGGTCATTAATTTCATTCCACGAGAAAGAAAAATGATTCTCAAAGTACCAATACTTTGATCTAAAATACGAGCTAAACAAATTAAAAGAGGCAGGATTACCCAGTTGTACCAAAACGGATCTAGACGTAAAAAATCAAACATAAACAATTATTTAATTAAAAAACTATTCAAAAAAAGTGTATTCAAATTGAACGGTGCCATTAAGCAAGAAGCCATCCTCATCAGCATCTGTAGATTCGGGGGAATGCACAAAATTTTCAATTTTCAGAGGCAAATCTTCGTCGTATTCATAATTTCTAAATTCTTTCAGCTCTCCTTCGATATTATGCAATTTTTCTGCAATAATTTTTGTTTTGGATTCATTGTATTCATATGATTTAACGACATGCGACCCACTACTCTCCTCTGTCATTTGCAACAAATTTTGAGCATCGTCATATTCCATTCTTGTAATTTTAATCAACTGATCAAAGTTATTATAAATCAGCGATTTTGTTTTAAAATTACGTTCATCAAACTCATATTTCAGTGTATTTTTCACATTTTCAATGTGATCGATTCGGGACTCTTCAATTAGATTTCCGTGATTATCATATTTATACAAAATTTCCACTTCCATTTTTTTATCTTCGCCGAAATTATATTCTCGAATTAATTTCCCATTCCTGTACTCGTAATTTTTTTCATTATTAAATGTACCTTCTGAATCGATGCTGGTTTTTTTAATGCGATTATTATTTTCATCATATTGAAATTCAATGATATCATACAAAGCTCCATCGTCTTCGGGTGTTTCATCACCATAGCATAAAATCTCCTTAATTAAAAGATTTTCTTCGTTATATTCATAGAAATGAGTTTCAAATACTTCATCAAAATCGCCCATGTAGACCGCTTTTGAGATGTTATTTTGGTCATCATATTCATATATATTGAATAAATCCATTGAACCATCTGCGGAAAAATCTTTTTCACATAATAGATTTCCATTTTTATCATATGTTTTTTCGGAACTTAGATATGAATTATCTTTTGAGTTTTCAAATACCAATCCCAGTAAATTCGATTGGGTGTATGTCTTTACATTTAAAATAGCACGCTTCATTCTTATTAATTTTCGATGTTTGTTTTTACAAAAGTAAGTATATTACAGAGATATTTACTGATTTTTTTCCGAAACTTTTCTTAAATTTAGAAGAACCATCCGTACACTTCTGTTCTAATAGTGGAGTTTACGGCAAAAGCGATAAAAATGGATATGAACAGACCAATCAGAGCCATTCCGAGGTCTCTTCCAATCATTAGAAGAGATTTAGAAAACTTCCTACTTCCTGTTTTGGTGATGGACATGGCCACTTCGCGACCACCAAGTAAGCCCAAGAAAATCCAGGTAGTAGACATGGGAACAGTGCTGTATAACAAATGGAACATCATGAGCATAGCATAAACAAAATCCACAACTGTAGCCGGACGTACGTCTTTAACATCGGACTTGCTCGTAACAATGCGTTGAATTCGTCCTCCTCTATGGTAGAATAGGAAACCGAGACCAATATAAGCGATGCAAACAACAGCTAAAAACTGAGTAAATTCAAGTTTTCGAGGCAAGAAAATGACAACATTAGCAGCATCTTGCATCACCCACAAACTCCAAAGAGCACCACTTGTAATCCACTGAATAACAGTCCATGTTCGTTTGGGTTTTCCGACAAAAATACGTTTTAAATATTTTGAGAGAATAAGAAAAATCACAATTGCTACTACAAATGCGATGACATATCCGCCCATACTCTTCATTAAAACTTTTCCAATGGCGCCGCTTCCTGCTGCAAAAGAGCTTAATAACAAAAACGTAGTAGAGACGGGCATTCTCATTCGCGTTAGAATAATCAAAAAGATAGGAGCCGCAAGTTGTAAATATTCAAACTGAGTTGGATTTTCGTCAAAGCCTTTTGTAGAGAGCCGCTGAAAAGAGACATCTCCGTCGAATAAGAAATAGCTTAATGAAAGAACCACAACAAAAAGACCTCCAATATAGAGCCACATAACCCACCACTTTCGTTGGGTGTTGGAAGCGATGAAGGTTCCTATTGTTTGTATGCTATCATTGGAAATAACTGAGTATGTGGCTATGGCAAAGCCAAACCACATGGCAATATGAGGTATATTATAGACCAAAGAAGCAATGACAAAAAGTGTCAATACAAAAACCAAAAAGCTGGTCTCTTTTTTAAATAAATCAATAAAAGTTAATTGCTTTCGAATACTGTTTTTTTTACTTTTCGCCATCTTTAAAATTTGAATTTTAGTGCAAAATAAGTATTAATTTTTTAAACCCCGACATAATTCGGACACTTTCGACTTTCAAAAAGCAAAAAAATCAAAAGGGACAATTCTTACACAATTCAATATTATTTTTCTCTTTTAGAACTTTTGAGATGAAGGATTTTCTATTATTTGATTGTATCATCTCTTGAATTGTACTAACGAAAGCACTATCTATGGCGTATTCTGCGTTTTTGTCCATGCAACAAGGAACCACTCTCCCATCTGTCAGAATCAACATATGAGTCCACAAACGGATGCAGGTTTTTGTTTGTGTTTTTTTTAAAGAATAACGATTGTATTTTTCTGAATTTGGCAAAAGCTCATCTCTATTTTCCGTGTGATAGACTTGTAGACTTTTGAGGATGAGAGTAAAGCCATTTTTTCGCGAATCGTTTCTTACTTTTTCAATCTCTTGTTCTGTATCTTTTGTCACCAAGCATTGGGCTATCAAAGATATTTTTGAATTTAATTGTATTTTAGAATCATTCAAAGCTGACATTGCTGCTTTCAATTTATGGAAATCACCTGTTTTTCGGTATTTTTCATAAGTTTCTTGCGAAGCACCATCCACCGAAATAATAAGCACGTCCAATCCACTTTGAACAATATCGCCTGCCATTTTTTTGTCAATCATTTGCGCATTTGAAGAAATTACTGTTATTAAACCAGCTTTTTTAGCAATTTTTATCAGCTCAATAATTTGAGGATGAAGAAAAGGTTCACCTTGAAAAAAGAGATTTACAATAGATGACTTTCGTTTGATCTGATCAATAATTTTCTGAAAAGCTGAAACATCTATAAATGAGCAGTTTCTATGCAACTTCCCTTGTCCACAGATGCATTCGGGGCATGACAATTGACAAACGGCAGAAGGTTCGATGGAAAAAACGATGGGTTGTCCCCAAATAATTGCTTTTTTTGCAATAAAACTAAAAACAAACGAAAGCAAAACTTTAAAAGAGTTTAGGGCTCTATAGAAAGTAAGATTTTTAAAATATAACCACCAGAGCGAGCTATTCATGTTTATGACCCTCTTCTTTTAGAGAAGCTGTAAGACGTTTTACGATACGATTATTAATAAAAAACTCACTTGCTACAATCCGAATAAAAGTATAAGTAGGAATGGCTATCATCATGCCAATAATTCCGGCAACACTGCCTCCGATAACAATCACAATAAAAATTTCGAGAGGATGTGCTTTTACGCTATTAGAATAGATAAAGGGCTGAAAAACAAAATTATCCAACATATTAACGGCTAAAAAAGTTCCTATTATTTTGAACAAAAGCGGCACTAATTCAAAATGAACATCTAATGGCAAACCGGAAGTAACTCCCAATAAAATACCAACGAGCATTCCTAATACAGGGCCCAAGTATGGAATTACATTGAGCAAGCCACCAATAAAACCAATCAAAAATGCGTTTTCCACCCCCAAAGCAAATAATATTAGAGCTTCTAATCCTCCTACTAGTATAACTTCAATAATCAAACCCACAAAATATCTTGACAATAAGTTTTTGGTTGAGGATAATATTCTTTGAGTTTCGAGATGATATTTTTCGGGAATAATTAAAAACAAAGCTTTGTATACAATTTGGTTATCACGAAGAAAAAAGAACGTAATAAACAGTACAGCAAAAACTCCAATAAACATAGAAACAATGAAGTCGAAGATATTGGAAATAAAAGAAGATATTTTAATGTTTACGAAAAACTGAGACACTTCGTGTAGCAACATACTTTTTAGATCCATTTCTTCAGAAACCAAACCATAGTCCTTCAATAAGAACTCAATATATATAATATATTCCCCCAAATCTTTTTCGAGGGTTGTCATGCTAATGGTTGAAAGTGAGTTTAGCTGTTCAGTGACCAACGGAATAATGATGACAAACAAGAGAGAAAACCCCAAAACGATGGACAGCATTCCAATTATTACAGCTAGTAAATGCGGAAATTTAATTTTTCCAATCTGCAGACTATCCAGAAAAGAGACCAATGGTTGAGCCATCAGAGAGAGAACAGTAGCGATGAGAATGTAGGCAACAATATTGAAAAAATACCAGAAGCTAAACGCTAAAAGTAAAAACCCAATAGTACCGCCAATTAGTTTTTTATGCTTACTATTCATATTAATTTTGAGTTTAATTTATGTCTTTTATTATCTCTTATACTTTTTTTTAACATATTTTGTTCAAAAGATTTTTGCAAATCGATTCCTGTTTGATTTGCGATGGCACAAATTACCCACAAAACATCAGCCAACTCGTCTCCTAAATCTTTTTCGGATTCATTGTTTTTAAATGACTGTTCGCCGTATTTTCGGGACATAATTCGAGCCACTTCACCCACTTCTTCTGTAAGAATTGCCATGTTTGTCAATTCATTAAAATAGCGAACGCCGTGTGTTTTAATCCATTCGTCGACAGAGGCTTGCATTTGTGAAATTGTCATTATTCTTTATTTTTTGTATCTATAAAAATAGTCACCGGACCATCATTTATCAATTCTACTTTCATCATTGCACCAAAAATTCCGGTTGCAACTTTGGTCTTCACATATTTTTTAAAATTTGCCACAAAATCCTCGTACATTTTCTTTGCAAATTCTGGACTTGCAGCTCTAATATAGGATGGACGATTTCCTTTTTTTGTGGAGGCATGCAAGGTAAATTGGCTAATAATAAGCGTTTGTCCCTGCACATCTTGCAAAGACAAATTCATTACACCATTCGTATCGTCAAAAATTCTCAATTGGCTAATTTTCCGGCACAACCAATCGACATCATCCTGCGTATCCGAATCTTCAATACCAAGAAGGACAAGTAAACCTTTCGAAATTTCTCCACAAGTTTTATTTTCCACAGTCACTTTTGATTGACTTACTCTTTGAATTAATGCTCTCATATTATTCCAACTCCCATGCTTCGATGTCCATGTCATCACCTTTCAGAATTCCCAAGTAACTTTCGTATCTCGAAGACGAAATAACGCCTTGTTCAACAGCCTCTTTAACAGCACATTGAGGTTCATGAAGATGCGTACAATTATGAAATTTACATTGATTCATATAAGGTCGCATTTCCAAAAAGAAATGGGATAATTCATATTTTTCATAATTTATCAATCCAAACTCTTTAATACCAGGGGAATCGACCAAAAAAGTATCATCTCCAAAAGCGTGCATTTGAGCAAAAGTAGTCGTATGTCTTCCTTTGTTGTGGTAGTCGGAAATTTCTCCAACCCGAATATTAAAAGAGGGATTTATGGCATTTAGCAAGGCAGATTTACCTGTCCCTGAATGACCTGCAAAAAGCGATATATTTCCTTTTAATCTATCTTTTAAAAGCTCTATTCCAGTAAAATCTATGGCAGAAGTTTGATGGCAAAAATATCCTATTTTTTGATACATTTGAACTAATTTTTCCAGTTCAATTTTATCATTATCATCAAATAAATCAACTTTATTAAAAACCAATTCTACAGGAATTCGATAGGCTTCTGCAGCGGTTAAAAACCGATCGACGAATCCCAAAGATGTATGCGGTTGTTTCAGGGTAAAAACTACAAAAGCCTTATCGATGTTGGCTGCAATTATGTGAGTAAGTTTTGATAGGCGTGTTGATTTTCTTACAATGTAGTTTTTTCGATCTTCAATTTTTGTAATCCATCCAATTTCATTGTTCTCTTCCAGCAGAAACCTAACCCTGTCGCCCACAACGACGGGGTTTGTAGACTTTATACCTTGAATTCGAAATCTCCCTCGAAGCTTACATTTCACAATGCTTCCATCGGATTTAAGCACATCGTATAAACTTCCTGTTGACAAAATGACCAATCCTTTTTCGACCATAATTAAACATTTAATCGAGCAAAGTTACAATAAAATAAAACATATCATTTAGTGAATGAATTGTAAGGCACATTTTAGCACCTTTATTCATAAATTACTTTTATATAATCAGATTTATGGCGCGATTGCAACCATTTTTTAATTTTGGCTTTATTGTCATTGCTAATTTCACTTTTTAGAGCAAATAAAAACACCTTGACATCTTTGGGTTTTTTTAGCGTATCGTGAAATAAATAGGTATCTGAATAGATGCACGATGAAATTTCGGGGTAAAGAGCTTTGATTTCCGAAAAAGTTTGTTCTCCAAGCATGCGGCTTTTCTGAATACTATCAATTTTCTGATCTCTTTCAATTACAATTGATTGAAATTTCCGAAGTTCTGATTTCAAATTATCCATTTCGGAAAAATTATGTCCAAAAATATTATCGAAAGCCAAACCCTGTTGAAATTGGATGGATGATTTTTCCAAATTAAAATCGCTGGCTTTACTTAAAATCATTTCTTTTTGTTGTTCATCCATACTTGTCCCGCCATATACTAATCTAACTTGACGTTTTTTCACATCAACTTCGTGTTTAAGCAGGTAATTTCCTTCAACTATGCTTACATTGCTTATAAACATGGTTACATTTTCATTAAATTGCTCATCCTTAACTAGTTTATAACCAAAATAGACACTTGGAATAAAAATCAATGCAATGACAAAAGATATCCATCGGTTTATCTTTTTCTTTTGTTTTTCATCAACAATTGTTCTGATAGGAAATTTCAGAATTTGAGAAATCGCCACAGAAGAGATGGCAATAAAGACGGTATTTATCGTAAATAAATAGAAGGCACCAAAGAAAAAATAAAACTGACCTGTTGCCAGACCGTATCCAGCTGTACACAGAGGCGGCATAAGAGCCGTAGCAATAGCCACACCGGGAATTACGTTTCCTTTTTGTTTGCTTGTAATGGCAACAATTCCAGCCAAGCCGCCAAACAAGGCTATCAGCACATCATAAATGGTTGGACTGGTTCGAGCCAGTAATTCGGAATGCGCTGTAGAGATGGGAGATAAGGCGAAATAGGTCATGGACGCAACCAAACTAGTGCCTACGGCAAAAGCAAAGTTTTTTAATGATTTTCGAAAAAGCGGAAAGTTATACGTTGCAATGCTGTATCCCATCCCATTGATAGGTCCCATTAATGGGGAAATCAACATGGCTCCAATAATTACTGCAGTTGAATTCATGTTTAAACCAACAGAAGCCACAATAATTGCAAATATTAAAATCCAAAGATTGGTACCTTTAAATATTATATCCTTAGAAATGGTCTCATGAATTCTGTCATAATCATCTTTTTCATTTTCTAAGCTAAAATATTCAATGATTTTTCTAATCAATAATACTTGTTTCATTAACTCTAGTGTTTAGGTAAAACTTACTACATAAAATCAATAAGCAAATTTAGATTATTATTTGGAATAAAGAGACGCGCATCTAACAAAAATTATTTTATGATTTATAATCATCATAATATCATGCAATAAGCAGAGATTAGGTATCACTATTTGTCCGATATATTTTGATTATTTCAATCATCATTGTCCGATAAAATAAGAAAGTAATGTTTTGGCGTAAATTGCTTCTATCAATTTTTTCCTCAATCCTAAAGGATGAATTGATTTTCAGCAATTTACACCCTTTATGGAGGTGAAATAAATTGCGGAAAAGCAATAGTTTTTAACAGTCATAATCAAGCTTGTACTTTTTGGGATAATACATATTAGCTTATTATACTGAGTTTTACACAAGATAATCAGATTTTTATCGGACAACAGTGTTTTTCAATCACTATTGTCCGATAAAATAAGAAAGTAATGTTTTGGCGTAAATTGCTTCTATCAATTTTTTCCTCAATCCTAAAGGATGAATTGATTTTCAGCAATTTACACCCTTTATGGAGGTGAAATAAATTGCGGAAAATCAATATTATTTTAAAAAAACCAAAACCAAGCCTCTCTTTTTTATTTTATACATATTCGCTTCTTATGCAGTGTTTTACATAAGATAATCAGATTTTTATCGGACAACAGTGTTTTTCAATATAAGATGCTGAATAATGTTATTGAAATATTAAGATGCTTTGCATAAGAAATAAAAGCATTAGTTTTGCAAAAAAACAATACTTAATGCCTGCAAATAGACGTACTTTTTCGTTTTTCTTTCTGGTTTTCTTCATATTCTATTATTTAGGCACTGTTCTTTTTATTCACACCCATACCATTGATGGCAAAGCAGTTACGCACTCCCATCCATATCAAAGCGATGCCCAAGGGAATCCTCTTCATACCCATAGCACTGCTGAATTTACACTAATACGGATATTAAGCCAATTTCTCACATTATCTTTTTTTGCTTTTTGGGGCCTTAAAAAGATTTTTGTTTACTTGAAAAATAAATTATATTCCAATACAGATGCTAATACCTTGAGTATTTATCCGCATCTAATTTATTCTTTGAGAGCCCCTCCTTTGTTTTTTTCATAATACAAAAGCTTAGACTTAGTTCAAACATTTTATTATTTAAAAAACATCATTGTCCGATAAAATAAGAAAGTATTGTTTTGGCGTAAATTGCTTCTATCAATTTTTTCCTCAATCCTACATTTCGACTCCGCTCAATGTCCAGTATGGATTGATTTTCAGTAATTTACACTCTTTATGGAGGAGAAATAGATTTCGGAAAAGCAATAGTTTTTAACAGTCATAATCAAGCTTGTACTTTTTGGGATAATACATATTCTCTTATCACACTGAGTTTTACACAAGATAATACGATTTATATCGGACAACAGTGATTAAAAAAACATTTTTTATGAAACATAAAATTTCATTTATCATACTATTATTTATTCCATTTTTGGTATTTTCTCAGACTAAAAAAACGGATGCTAATATTTTTGGCCATGTTATTAACAAAAGCGACGGCAAGCATGTGCCTTATTTTACAATTTCCATAAAAGGAACCACTATCGGAACTACGACCGATGCTACGGGTCACTATTTCTTAAAAAACTTACCCGTTGGAGAACATATTATTGTTGCATCTGGCATGGGTTACGAAACACATGAGAAAAAGATCCTAATTGAAGCCAACAAAAGCATTGAATTAGATTTTAGTGTTGAAGAGAGCAACTTGCTCCTTGAAGGTGTAGTTGTTACGGCTTCCCGAAATGAATCAAATCGGCGTGAAGCGGCTTCCATCGTCAATATTATCAGTCCCAAAACATTAGAAAACACCAATTCTGTTTGCGTTTCTCAAGGCCTCAATTTTCAACCAGGATTAAGAGTAGAAACCAATTGTCAAAACTGTGGTTTTCAGCAAGTTCGAACCAATGGATTGGAAGGACAATACACTCAAGTACTCATTGACAGTCGCCCTATTTTCAGTGCATTGGCGAGTGTTTACGGCATTGAACAAATACCGGCCAATATGGTAGAACAAATTGAGATTGTCCGTGGTGGCGGTTCTGCCGTTTTTGGCTCCAGTGCTATTGCTGGAACGGTAAATATTATCACCAAGGAACCCCAAAAGAACACCGCATCACTTTCAAACACGACGAATTTGATTGGGGGAAAGAGTTTTGACGTAAATACCTTTTTAAATGCCTCCATTGTTTCGGACAATCATAAATCGGGAATTACTATTTTTGGCACATCCCGTCAACGTTCACCTTATGATCACAATGACGATGGTTTTTCGGAAATGGCAAAAATCGAATCACAAACGGTCGGGTTTAGAGCGTATTATAATATCACAAACTATTCACGTTTAAGCTTTGAATACTTTAATATTGGCGAGTTTCGTAGAGGAGGCAACAAGCTCCATCTTCCAGCCCATGAAGCAGATATTGCAGAACAAGTGGATCACAACATCAATACAGCGGGATTAAAATACAGCATCTATTCTAAAGACAATGCACACAGATTTGTGGCTTATACATCCTTTCAAGATGTAGACAGAAAAAGCTATTATGGAGCAGGCAAAGACTTGAATGCATATGGAAAAACAGAAGATTTTAGTTTTTCAAGTGGATTGCAATACACATGGAATATTGAAAAACTGCTATTTATGCCTTCTGAATTTACCAGTGGCGTTGAGTATTCGCAAAACGATTTGAAAGATTTAATGTGTGGCTACAATCGAAAAATTGAGCAAAATATTAATATTTATAGTTCTTATTTGCAAAACGAATGGAAAGATGACAAATATGGTTTGCTTTTGGGAGTAAGGGCTGACCAACACAGTCTTTTGAAAGATCCAATATTAAGTCCGCGTGTTAATTTACGTTATTCACCAGCGAAAGATTATATTTTTAGAGCAACCTATGCACAGGGATCTAGAGCTCCCCAAGCATTTGACGAGGATTTACACGTTGCTGCTGTAGGAGGAAGAGTAGCTCTAATCCGTATCAGCCCCAATTTAAGGACAGAAAAATCACACAGTTATACTTTATCAGCAGATTTATACAAAAGCTTCAAATCAGTAACTACAAATTTACTAATAGAAGGCTTTTATACTCAGCTTAATCATGTTTTTGTATTGGAGAAAATGGGATACGATAGTCATAACAACATCATTCTTGAAAGAAGAAACGGAGAGGGAGCCATTGTAAAAGGAATCAACTTTGAAGGCAAAGTTCTTCCTTCGAGATATGTTGATTTCCAAGCAGGATTCACCATTCAAACCAGCGAACATTCTGAAGGTGAACTATGGAGCGACAATCCAAGTTTGAAACCACAACGAAAAATGTTCAGAACACCAGATCGATATGGTTACCTAACAGCCAATTGGAATCCAAAAGAGTATCTTACTGTTTCTCTATCAGGAACCTATACTGGTCCGATGTTAGTTCAACATTACGCAGGATTTATTGCAGAAGACATTGAAAAAATGACGTCTGAATTTTTTGATATAAATTTTAGAGTTAGCTACGTTATCAAGGTAAACGGACATTTCAAAATGCACCTTAACGGTGGTGTTCAGAACATCTTAAACAGCTATCAAAGTGATTTTGATTATGGCGACCTAAGAGATTCTGGATATATTTATGGACCTTCTTTACCCAGGACCTATTTTGCTGGAATTAAATTTGAATTATAAAACCAAGATTACTTTTTCGGTTTTTGTATTATAAAACAGGTTTTCAGTTTTATAATCACTATTGTCCGATAAAATAAGAAAGTAATGTTTTGGCGTAAATTGCTTCTATCAATTTTTCCCTCAATCCTAAAGGATGAATTGATTTTCAGCAATTTACACCCTTTATGGAGGTGAAATAAATTGCGGAAAAGCAATATTATTTTAAAAAAACCAAAACCAAGCCTCTCTTTTTTATTTTATACATATTTGCTTCTTATGCAGAGTTTTATAATACAAAAACCATTAATAAGCAGAATATCTTCAAATAACACCTTCCCTACATTTAACTTTAAGCCATGTAATTTCATTATCTTAGAAAAAACCTTTTCTATAACAATTAACACTGATTGTTAACAATTATATACAAATTAGACACAAGCTCAAAAACAACTTGCATTTTACTGGTAATCAAGAAACTACAAGAACAACACAAATTATTCCAACAACAAAATTTTATTTTACTTAAAGATTATAGAGGTAAAAACAGATAGAAATAAATATTTTTATTATTATTGTATTTCATTTCTGAATATTGAATTGAATAAATATTTATAATCATGAGAAAAACTCAATTAATTCTGGTAATGTGTAGTTTTCTATTTTCATTATCCAATCTTTTTGGACAGATTAGTATTCCTGTCAGTCAACAAAATACCGGTATAAAAACTTTTGAAAAAACAGTGAACGGGTATCGTTTCAAATCAGATATTAAGGATATTTTCCTGACACCTGCCGCTACAAATAAGGGTTTATTTCATGACATAAGCGTTGAAAATTATTCGCGTTCATACGATATTGGAAAACCACAGTTGCCTAATATTCGAAAAACCATTCAGTTGCCTATTGATGGTCAGGCTAATGTAATTATCAACTCTTTTGATGTCGTTGAAATTTCACTCAGCGATTATGGAATTACACAAAAAATCATGCCTTCGCAACCTTCTTATAGCAAAAGTTCAAATCCAGGAGATATTGTATTTCAGTATAATCAAACATATTATAATAAAAACGAATACAACAATACTCCCATTGCAGAAATTGAAGAGATTGGAATATCCCGAGGTGTAAGACTCGCCAATTTGGTTATTAACCCAATTCAGTACAATCCTGTAAGCAATACTTTGAAAATTTACACCAATATTGATGTAAAAATTCAATTTTCCGAACATGATATTTATGCTACTAAAGCGATTCAAGAGAAATTTTATTCTCCAGCTTTTGAAAACCGATTGAGCACTGTTGAAATGCTTCCTTTGGGAATCAACAAAGAGGCTTTATCGAAATATCCCATCAAATATGTTATTGTATCACATCCCAGTTTTGAAAGTGCGCTACAACCACTTGTTGAGTGGAAAACAAAAAAAGGATTCTACGTAATCGAAGCTTACACCAACAACCCGGCTGTAGGAACTACCACTTCAAGCATTAAAAATTATTTACAAAACTTATATTTGTCGGGCACACCGAGTGATCCTGCACCTACATATGTATTATTTGTAGGTGATATTGCTCAAGTACCATCATATTCTGGCACAACAGGTTCGCATGTTTCTGATTTATATTACGTAACTTTTGACGGAGCAAATGACTATATTCCGGATATGTATTCCGGACGTTTTTCGGCAACTAATTTAGCTCAACTTCAACCACAAATTGACAAAACACTTCAATACGAAAAATACTTAATGCCCGATCCATCTTATCTGGACACTGTTGTTTTGGTTGCTGGCGTTGATGCAACTTGGTCAACAACACATGCGAATGGTCAAATTAATTATATGGCAAATTATTATTTTAATGCCGGCAATGGTTTTGCTCACGTGTATAAATACTTATATCCACAAACCAGTAATTCAAGCACGGCTGCTGAAATTAGAACCAATATTGGCAAAGGAGTTGGCATTGGAGATTACACAGCTCATTGTAATTCAGACGGATGGGCTGACCCTCAGTTTATCAAATCCCATATTCCTGCCATGAAAAACAAAGATAAATATGGTTTATTAATCGGAAACTGCTGTTTGTCTAACAAGTTTAATGACTCAGAATGTTTTGGGGAGGCTTTGCTTAGAGCCGTTGATAAAGGAGCAGTTGGCTATTTGGGAGGTTCAAATAATACCTATTGGGATGAAGATTATTATTGGTCTGTTGGAGTTCGATCAAATATTACGGCCAATCCCACTTTCGATCCTAATAATTTGGGAGCCTTCGATCGTTGGTTTCATACGGAATCGATTCCCGAAACAGAATGGTACATTGCAAATGGACAACTCGCTTATGCCGGAAACCTTGCAGTAGAAGCCTCCAATTCACCTCGTAAAAAATATTATTGGGAAATTTATCATTTAATGGGAGATCCATCGGTAATGACCTATCAATCTGTTCCTTCTGTTTTGGGTGTAGATTACATGAACACACAAAGTGTTGGAGTTAATTCGCTTACAGTAACGACTGAACCCGGAGCTTATGTTGCCATTTCATTAAACGGAACTTTATTAAATGCAAAACTAGTCGACCAGAGTGGAATTGCCGAAATGACATTTGCAGCTATAAATGCTCCCGATACGGCTGACATTGTGATTACAAAACAGAATCGTCAACCATTTTTCGGAGAAGTTTATATTCTAAGCCCTTCTGTACCCAATGATGCGGCATTAAGCCAAGTTATTAATCCACAGGACGCTTATAATTGTGCAAATATTATAATTGTTCCTGAAATAAGCATTAAAAACATGGGAGTAAACCACTTGACTTCCGTAACTGCATACTATCAATGGAACAATGAAACTCCCATTTCCATTCCATGGACTGGAGATTTAGAGTCTCTTGGAAACATTGAAATCCAATTTCCTGCCATTACTTTAGCAGCTGGAAATCATACTTTCAAAACATGGACCTCAATGCCAAACAATGTAATAGATGAAAATCATGCAAACGACACTATCATTAAACAAATTACAGTTCAAGATTTAAGTATTATTGCTAATTTTGAAGCAAGTAATACATATTCTTGTCTTCCTCCATTAGAAGTACAATTCCAAAATTTAAGCGAAAATGCCAGCTCTTATATTTGGGATTTTGGTGATGGAAATAGTTCAACCGATGAAAATCCAAGCCATACATATATAAATAATGGAAGTTATCAAGTTCGTTTGATTGCTGCTGATGGCATTTGTGGTCAAGAAGAAATTATCAAAAGTTCATACATTCAAGTAGGTTTAGAGAATCCTATTATTGAAGGCATAGATTTGTGCAATCCAGAATCTGTAGAATTGACAGCCACTGGAAACGGCATTATCAGATGGTTTGATGCCATTGATTCAGAAATTGAAATTTTCACAGGAAATACTTTCACCACGCCCTTGTTAACAGAAACCACAACATATTATGTACAATCTCATATAGAAAACGAAGTTGATACCGTTGGAGATTCGAGAAAGAATTCAGGTGGAGCAAACTTTTCAAACTATCCACTTCATGGTTTATACATTAGTAGTTTGAGCGAAGGGAAAATTAAATCTGCCGTTTTCAACTCAAATGCAAATAAAACTAGAGTTTTTAGTTTGGTTAATATGGAAGGTGAAACTATTGAACAAGTGAGTGTTTTGATTCCTATGGGAATAAGTCGAGTAGAATTAAACATGAACATTCCCATTGGGAACTTCAAGCTAATAGGTCCCGCCTATGCAGACTTGTATCGTAATTCAAGCAATTGTTCTTATCCGTATGTTATAGATGGATTGTTTTCAATTGACAGTTCAACAGCTTCTGGTACAAGTGCTTTAAGTTACTATTATTATTTTTATGATATTATCTTCCAAGAAAACGATTGTACCAGTGAAAAAGTTCCTGTAAGCGTTAGTATCAATGAAATTACCCCTGCAAGTGCTGTTGAAATTTCAGGTTCAACAACACCTTGTTTAGGCAGTTTGCAAACGTATTCGACTCCTTCCATTGCCAATGCTAGCTCATATCAATGGACACTTCCTGAAGGCATGACTTTAGTTGGAAATGCCACTCAAAGCACCATTCAAGTATTGGTAGCAAACGAGATTACAAATGGAATTATTCAAGTTCGAGGAATGAATGGTTGTGGCACAGGAGATTCTGCCACAATTATTATCAACTCATTGCCAATTCCTTCAGCAGCTGGAATTATAGCTGGTCCAGAAACGGTTTGTAAAGAAACGAACAATGTTACATATTCGATTCTTAACGTTGCAAACGCAAATGAATATATCTGGAATTTACCTGATGGATTTACAGTTGTTGGCTCCGACAATGGAAATATCATTACTGTAAACATTGGAGCAACAGCCATGAGTGATACTTTGAAAGTAACTCCCATCAATAGTTGTGGTGCAGGACCAAGTCAGAAGATATTTATTAATGTCTCATCCGTTCCACAACTAACTTCATTTTCAGCAGAAACAACAAGTATTTGTCCTGGTGAGTCAGGTGTCGAATTCAGCTTCGATGGAACATGGTCTGATGCTACTTTTCAATGGACTTTACCAGCTAATGCAACAGGAGCTAGCACCAGCAACAGCATCTTAATTGATTTTGACACTGATTTTACCGGAGGAGCTATCGGCGTTTCTGCAATCAATACTTGCGGCACGAGCAATGTTTTAGGATCTGTATTAAACATATACGAAGAGGTTGGTTCAGCAGGAGTTATTACAGGTGAAACGGAAGTTTGCCAAGGCACCGCCAATATTACCTATACAATTCCAGAAATCCCTAACGCAAACGAATATGTTTGGACCTTGCCATTAGGCGTTGAGGGCGTTAGTACGAGCAATAGCATCACGGTTGAATACACTTTAGCAGCAGCTCCTGGAAATATTACTGTTTATGGGAAAAACAATTGCTACCAAGGTGAAACATCAATACTTGCAGTAGAAGTAATTGATTTACCATACGTTCCATGTACCTTGACAGGACTTTTAGAAGTTTGTCAAAATGAAGCCAATGTGCAATATAGCATAGATCCAATTCCAAATGCAACTTCCTACGAATGGACACTTCCCACTGGAGCAGTTGGATCAAGTAACAGTAACATTATCCAGATTGATTTTACCAACGCCAGTAGCGGCGAAGTAACAGTAAAAGGCGTAAACGATTGTGGATACGGTCCGATGATAAACATGAATGTAGTTGTAAAACCACTGCCACAAGCGGCTTTTACATATGATGTAACGAGTCATACTGTAGAGTTTAGCAACACTTCACAAAATGCCAATTCATATCAATGGTTTTTTGGAGACGGAAACAGTGCCACTATCCAAAACCCGTCACATACATATCTAAGTGATGGTATCTATACCGTATCCTTAATTGCAATCAACTCCTGTACTTCGGACACTACAGATTTAGACATAACCATCAATACTCAAAATATTTCCGAATACGAAAACCAAAATTACATTGAGGTTTACCCCAACCCTTCCGCAGATGGAAAATTCAACATTGTTATTTCGAGCCATGAAACTGCAAAAAAACAAATTATGGTTAGTAATCTGCCAGGACAAATTGTTTATCAAGTGGAATCTCATATACAAACAGGAATTAACACTTTACAAATTGACCTTTCTACCCTTAGTAAAGGAATGTATTATTTAATTATAGACAATGAAGTATTGAAAATTTCAATAAAATAATTTATCGCACTAAAATAATGGTAATCAATACTTTATTTAAATAACAGAAACAGTCCGAATGATTTTTCGGACTGTTTCTGTTATCTCGTTTAAGTAAACTACAAAAAGATGTAGAAGTATAAAAGCCTGTATTAACGATTCTTAATTTTGCAATTACAATAAAAAACGATTGAAAAAGGTTCTGTTGTTTGATTAAAAAATCATACTTTTGTATTTAAAATAGACACCATGCTAAAAAGAGTTTACACTATCTTAATCATATCTTTGTTTTCTATCCCAACATCTGTATTTGCCGGCTGGGTAATAGTTGAACAAAAGAGCAGTCCCCAAGGTATAATAACGCATGACACCATTAGTGTTCAGAACAACAAAATGCGTTCGGGCGGTAAAGAAGCTACCTACATTTATGATTTAAACAAAAATGAAATTACGGTTATCAACAATTTTTATAAAACATATTGGACAGGTACGGTTGAACAATACAGAGCTGGATTAATTGCTGGAATAAAAGTTGAGATTGATGCCATGGTTTCCAAAATGCCAAAAGATAAACAAGAAGCTGCTAGATCTCAATTTGAGTCGATGTTGAAAGTATTTGAGTCCCAAGATGGAAATCCAAAAAAGAATGAAAATAAAGTAAGTACTAAAAAGATAATAGATCGAACACAAGTTTTAGGATATAATACTCAAAGACACGAATTTTACCTAAATGGTGAAAAAAAACTAACCACTTGGATAAGCGAAAAAATAAACATTAGCAATGATTTTGATTTGGATAAATTCTCCGCATTTATGAATAAAATGATGAATAATAATGCTCAATTATCCATCAAATCCACACCAGAATACACCAAAATGATGAAACAAGGATATCCTTTGAAAACCATAGAATACGTTGGAAGTAAAGAAGTTGTGGGCGAAGTGCTATCAGCTAAAAAACAAAACTTACCGGACGCTCATTTCAAACCCAACCCCTCTTTTAAAGCCATTACAATAGAAGAACTAGTTAGATCCATTCGAAAACCAAGATGATGAAAAAGACACTGCTTAACCTCCAAATTATCACTCTATTTTTTCTCCTAATTCCATTTTATGTAAATGCACAATGTCCCTGGAACAGAGTAAATTGTTCATACGGATGTGGACGTCATTTTGATGAAAATGGAGACGGATTTTGCGATCACTCTATTATTGACAAATCACTCCTTCCACCAAAAGAAGAAGAGGTAAAAGAGAATTCCAAAGAAAATAAAGTCCAAGAGAGCAAAATAAAAGAAGTAGCAAAAGAAGTTTCTACAAATAACACTCAAGGATTAGAAAAAGGCAAGAATCAAGGAAAAGGGATCAATAATAGGAATAATTCACACAAACAAACAAACTCATCTCAAAATGAGGATGTACCAAACACGAAACCCGAAACAGCTAACAATCATTCAATTAAAGGTCAGACAACAGAAACCAATATAAATCCACCCATTCAAAAACCAGCTCAGAAGGCCAAACCTTACGACTTAATTTTAATCTCATTTATAACTTTGTTTTTGTATTCCTTGACATTTATATTGACCAAGCTTAAGTTGCTTCGCAAGATTTATCATCGTCGAATTTGGAATTTCACCTTACTTTTGACCTTTCTTGTATCCTGTCTTTTCGGTTTTTTCCTTGTCATTCAAATCAATTATGATTTTGTGATGGAGTGGTTCAGAACGGTTTTATATTGGCATGTTCAAATTGGAATTTCGATGACTCTTATTTCTGTTTTCCATATTTTTTGGCATTTGAATTATTTTAAAAATCTATTTAAAAAGCCAAAAGGCTGTTAGCAATTATTTTGCCCCTTTAGATTTCATCCAATCAGAAAAAAATCCTACATTTGTATCATAAACAGAATACATATGAAGGAGAAAAATGTTTTAGGAGAACTATTTAAAAACTGGCATGGCGAAATGCCTGAGAGTATCGAACTTCTCCCCATTTCAGGCTCAAACAGAAACTATTACCGTTTAATAAAAGGCAGTACTTCGGCCATTGGTGTTTATAATATTGACAAAAAAGAGAATATTGCATTTATTAAATTTACCGAGCATTTTTTGCAAAAAAAACTAAATGTTGCTCAAATCTATGCACAAGACCTTGAGAATCATTGTTATATTCAAGAAGACTTAGGAGACGACACGCTTTTTAGCATATTGACCAAAGATCGAAAAGGCGATGAAATTCCGCCCAGCGTATTGCATTTATATTTGAAAGCAGTGGAGCAACTTCCCCGTTTTCAAGTTTTGGCACATGAGGGTTTCGATTATTCATACTGTTACCCCAGAGCCTCTTTCGACAAACAATCGATGACTTGGGATTTGAATTATTTTAAATATTATTTTCTAAAATTGGCACAAATTCCTTACGACGAACAAAGTTTAGAAGATGATTTTTCGGTTTTCGCAGAATATTTAAACAAAGTAGACCGTCATTTTTTTCTTTATCGCGATTTTCAATCAAGAAACATTATGATTCGCGACAAAGAAGTTTGGTTTATCGACTATCAAGGCGGTCGTGAAGGAGCATTACAATATGACTTGGCTTCTCTTTTGTATGATGCCAAAGCCAATTTGAACGATGCCACCCGCGAACTTCTATTGGAACATTATCTTGACTCATTGCAAAAATATACGCCCATCAATAGAGATAAATTTAAAGATCAATTTTACACTTTTGCATTAATTCGCATTCTTCAAGCGATGGGAGCATACGGATTTAGAGGCTTTTACGAAAACAAATCCCATTTTTTGCAAAGCATTCCTTACGCCTTAAAAAACTTAAGAAGTATCTTAAAAAAGCTACCTCAGAATCTTCAAATTCCAACTCTAACAGAACTTTTAAGCAGTTTAAGCGTCTCAGAGCGTCTGCTAAATATTGGCAGTTCACCCACAATATTAACGGTACAAATCAACTCTTTTTCGTTCAAAAAAGGCTTGCCTACCGATGATAGCGGTAATGGAGGCGGATTTATTTTTGACTGTCGTTCTTTACCCAATCCCGGACGTCTGCCCGAATACAAAACGCTGACAGGTATGGATTTCGAGGTGATTGAATATTTGGAGAAACATCCCATTATAGAGACCTTCAAACAACATGTTTTTTCGATGGTTGATATCAGTGTTCAAAACTATTTGGAACGAGGTTTTACAAATTTGCAAATCAATTTCGGATGTACTGGCGGTCAGCATCGTTCGGTCTATTTTGCCGAAGAATTAAGCAAACATATTAAACAAACCTACAATGCAAAAATTATTTTACATCATCGTGAGCAGCAAATAAAACCCAGTGTAATATGAGTAAAAAAGCCTGCGAAAATGAGAGTGTAAAAGCTCCTCCAAAGGAAGGGAAATATAAATGCAAACAATGTGGAGCTTCTACCATCAATGAAAAACATTTGTGCAAAGCACAAAAAACACAATAATAAATTGCCTATGAAAGCCATGATTTTTGCTGCAGGACTGGGAACCCGCTTGGGAACTGCCACTGCAAATATGCCCAAAGCACTCGTAAAAGTTGGAGATTTCACCCTTCTTGAAATTGCCATAAAACGATTGCAAAAGAGTGGTTTTCAGGAAATTATAATTAACATTCATCATTACGCAGAACAAATTATCGACTTTTTAAAAAATTACGAAGGAGATGCTCAGATTTTTCTTTCAGACGAGCGCGAAAAGCTTTTGGACACGGGAGGAGGCTTGTTTAAAGCATCCCATTTTTTCGAAAAAGAGAAGGCTTTTTTGGTCTATAATGTAGACATTCTTTGTACGATTGATTTGCAAAATCTCATGGCTACACATCTGCAAAACAATAGTTTAGCCACATTGGTTATACGTCCACGCGAAACCAGTCGCTACTTACTTTTCAATCAAGAAAACAATCTTTGCGGATGGACAAATCTCATAACAGACGAAACCATCGTTTCACGTCCCTGTGAAAACCCACGGAAACTAGCATTTAGTGGAATTCATGTTATCAGTCCCGAGATTTTCGGACATTACAATTGTGCTCCAAATTCAAAATTTTCGATCACAGAAATGTATCTTGAATTATCGAAACATCACTCCATTCGAGGGTATATTGATGAAGACTCGAAATGGCTTGATGTGGGGAAGCCCGACACCTTAAAAGAGGCCGAAGAGAACCAAAACATTTTCCTGCCATGATTCCATTTTTAGAAAAATTTGCGGAAGAGATCTATCAAAAATATTCTGATCAATTATTGGATATTTGCATTGTGATGCCCGCTCGAAGAAGCAAAAAGTATTTTTCGCACCATTTGAATAAAATTGCTAAAAAAACCATTCTTTTGCCCGAATTACTAAGCATTGATGAGTTTATTGGACAAATTTCAGGATTGGAGAACATTGATCAAACAGAGCTTTTGCTTTTGTTGTATCAACATCACACCGAAGCATTTCCCGAAGAGGGCGATGATTTTAAGAGGTTTGTGGGTTGGGCTTCTGTTTTTTTAAAAGACATCAACGAAATAGATATGCAATTGGCCGATGCCAAAGCTGTTTTCACGTCCCTCACCGAGATCAAATCCCTGAGTATGTATGATGTACCAGAGAATCAAAGAAGCATGATGCAACAAAATTACATTCGCTTTTTTGAGCAACTTTATCACGACTATCAATTTTTAAATCAAACACTTCTGGAAGAGAAGCGAGCCTATCAAGGATTGATTTTCAGAGAAGCCCATCGCAAAATATTAGAAAATGCAGAACATGCTCCTTGGTCAAAAGTCATTTTCTGTGGTTTTAATGCTTTGACAAACAGCGAAATAGGCATTATTAAAAAACTAATTTTTGAAAAAAAAGCAGAAATTTATTGGGACGCCGACAAAAGTTTTTTTGATGATAGAAACCGAGATGCAGGATATTTTTTAAGACTCGCTCAAAAAGAGTTTAATCTGGGCGAAACTTTTCCCTATTTGGAAAACAATTTTGCCGATATTCCCAAAGAGATTCACATTGTGGGAACTCCCAATAATATTTCACAAGTTAAATATGCCGGAGAATTATTTGAAGAACTAAAACATGTAAATTCTGAGTCATCGAATGATCTTGTCATCGTACCAGCAGATGAAAATTTGTTGCCATCATTGCTCAACACTATTCCACCTTCGGACGCCAACATCACTATGGGACTTCCATTGAGCCAAACGCTGTTTGGGAAATTTTATCAATTGGTGCTCAGCATGCATCTGAACAGAGAACGGATGCTAAAACAGAGCAATCGCTCGTCAAATGGCTTTTATCACAAGGATATTATTGCCGTTCTCTCCCATCCTATCGTTCAAAAAACAGCTCAACAGTTTGAAAACATTTCGATATCTAAAGCCATAAAGCACTTTAAAAATCAAAATATAATTTATGCAAACATCACTCATATTCGGAAACTCGAAAGCATGAGTGAGGAATTTATAAAATATATAGAACCTCTTTTCGCATTGGAATCCAATCCAGAACTTTTGCTTAAATATTTTGTGATTTTCAACCAAAACATTCAAAAAGTACTAGATCAAGCCAAAGAAAAAAATCTAATTGATTATTTTAACGAACTCTCAATTGAACATTTTCAGGTAATCTTTGAATTTTTAGAAAATCTTCTTCCCAAATATAAAATTAGTCAAGGCATTGATTTTCTGATTAATTTGTACCAATCAAAAATTAGCGAATACAACACCTCTTTTATCGGCGACGCCATTCATGGACCGCAAATAATGGGACTTTTGGAAACCCGTTTACTCGATTTTGACACGGTAATCATGTTGTCGGTCAACGAAGGGATTTTGCCGGCTGGAAAAAGCAGCAATTCCCTTTTGCCTTTCGACCTCAGAAGGCATTTTGGTCTGCATTCACACATTCAAAAAGATGCCGTTTTTGCGTATCATTTTTTCCGAATTTTGCAAAGAGCAAAAACAATATATTTAATTTATAATTCTGATTTAAAAGACGGAAAATCAGAAAAAAGTCGTTTCCTTCGACAATTAATTTATGACATTGTGCCAGAATGCCCCAACATTCAAATTAGTGATACTTTTTTAAATATTGCCCCAGGAACATTTGAAAAAAAGGAGATTTATATTGAAAAAAGTGAATCTGTAATAGAGCAAATAAAATCTGTCAAAAGGATTTCACCAACGGCCATATCTACCTATATCAAATGTCGCTTGCGCTTTTACTTCACCTATGTTGCACGCATAAAAGAAGCCGACGAAATTACCGAAAATGCCGATGATGCTATTCTTGGAACGGTAATTCACGAAGTATTGCAGAAAATTTATGAGCAATTTCCAAAAAAACAAAGAATTGACATTGACCAATTTCAAGCCGTTATCAATCAAGATATGGATGCGTTAATTTTTGATGCATTCGAAAATCTCAGAGATCAAAAAATTACCCGAGAAAATTTGCAATTTGGGAAAAACAGACTGGCTTTTGAAGTTATCAAAAATTATCTTCAGGACTTTTTGAAAAAAGAAGCCAATCTAATCAAAGAGAATGTGTTAATACCTTTAGGTTTTGAGCAAAGAGCCAGCGTCGAAATCAAACTTCAATCGAGCATTAAAGAAAGCATTGAGCTTTATGGCGTCATCGATAGAATAGACTGTTTAAATGAAGATTTAAGAATTTTAGATTACAAATCTGGCAAAGTTGAACCAAGAGAGCTGAAGTTCAGTCAGATGATGGAATTATTTACAGAACCCAAGCTTGCAAAGTCATTACAATTGATGTGTTACTCCCTCCTGTTTTCGGAACAGTCTGAAGAGTATCAAGAAATAATAGACGAAAAAGGATTTATTCCAGGCATCATCTCTTTCAAAAGTGAAGATGTTTTAAATTCCTGCCTTTATAATGGAAATAATGTTATCAACGGCAACGACATCGCCGAATTTAAAGATACTTTAAGTCAATTTTTGAGTACTGTTTTCAGTCCAGAAATTGGATTTTCTGCGACGGGTGATGAGGTGAATTGTGAGTATTGTCCGTATAAAACGATTTGCATGAAAGATTAAACTACTAAATTTCAATTGATTATGATTTATTAAGTATGACCAAAATGTCTAGATGTTTAAAACATTTAGCTCTAAAAAGGAGAAATTCCGATCCTGAAACAAAACAGATCCTGATCCTGAAACAAGTTCAGGATGACACGGATGACGGGTTAAAAGTTAAAAGTTGAAAGTTTGTAAAGTTTGTAAAGTGGACGGGAGGCCGGGTGGACGGGTGGACAGGTGCGCAAAGCGATGAGTGATGAGTGATGAGTGATGAGTGATGAGTGATGAGTGATGAGTGAAAAGTGATGAGTGATGAGTGATGAGTGATGAGTGATGAGTGATGAGACCCTGATCCTGAAACAGATCCTGACCCTGATCCTGAAACAAGTTCAGGATGACACGGATGACACGGGTGACGCCTTGATCCTGAAACAAGTTCAGGATGACCCCCTGATCCTGAAACAAGTTCAGGATGACCGTTCAGGGTGACACGGATGACGGGTTAAAAGTTGAAAGTTTGCAAAGTTTGTAAAGTTTGTAAAGTGGACGGGTGGCCGGGTGGACGGGTGGACAGGTGCGCAAAGCGAAGAGTGATGAGTGATGAGTGATGAGTGATGAGTGAAAAGTGATGAGTGATGAGTGAAAAGTGATGAGTGATGAGTGATGAGTGATGAGACCCTGATCCTGAAACAGATCCTGACCCTGATCCTGAAACAAGTTCAGGATGACGGATGACCGTTCAGGATGACTGCAAACGAGTTCGGAATGACCGTGGAAGAGATCCTGAAACAAGTTCAGGATGACCGTTCAGGGTGACACGGATGACGGGTTAAAAGTTAAAAGTTTGTAAAGTTTGTAAAGTGGACGGGAGGCCGGGTGGT
Source organism: Bacteroidales bacterium (assembly GCA_028684405.1). Classification (GTDB taxonomy): domain Bacteria; phylum Bacteroidota; class Bacteroidia; order Bacteroidales; family WCHB1-69; genus JAQUGA01. The sequence continues at coordinate 25,184 of JAQUGA010000013.1, forward strand.
CGGGTGGACGGGTGGCTTTTGGTGGACGGGTGGCCGGGTGGACAGGTGCGCAAAGCGATGATTGATGATGTTCTGTTTTTTCTATAAACATTTGACCTCTTCGAGGTCATTGTGATGGTTTATGTAATTTCAACAACAACAAAATGAATTGATTTTTTTGAGGGGCATTCTCTAAAAAGGAGAGATCCTGAAACAAGTTCAGGATGACGCGGGTGACACGGGTGACGCCCTGATCCTGAAACAAGTTCAGGATGACGGTTCGGAATGACACAGAGGGTTATTCTAAATGAAATAGAGAGAAATGAGGAATCTGTTGTGAAAAATACAGTGATATCTATTAAAGCTAAAATTCATAATGTTTTATGATCTATAAATTTCAACATTTTCAAACAGACTTGATTTTTTTGATGTTTTTTTTTTAGAAATAATATTAAAAAAGTGCTTCCTGGAATCTAGTCGGTGGTCGACTATCAAAAAAAAGAATGAAAGCATTAGTCAAATTATTGTATATTTGTGAACTAAATAAAAATGGATTTAAAATGAAGAAAGCAGACAAAATTTTCAAGGGCAAAACTCTTGCCATTCTAAGCGGCGGTGGCGATACACCTGCCATAAATTCAAGCATCGAATGCATTCGCAATCGTGCTTCCATGTTGGGCTACCAGATATATGGTATTCGCAAGGGATGGAAGGGTTTGTTGGGTGATGGTGAAGTTGTAGATATAACAAACCAAGCATACGACGGCTTGTATGGTGGCACAGCACTATTGTCAAGCAGAACAAATCCGTTTCCTTCAGAAAGACATCCAGAAAGCAGAGTTCCTC
>JAQUGA010000151.1 GCA_028684405.1 Bacteroidales bacterium
ATACCATTCGCTTGGTGTCGGATATTCTCGAATCCAATGGATCGTCTTCGATGGCTACTGTTTGTGCAGGTACCTTGGCTCTTATGGACGCCGGAGTGAAAATTAAAAAACCTGTTTCAGGAATTGCAATGGGTTTGATAACCAATTCAAAAACTGGAAAATATGCTGTGTTGAGCGATATCCTTGGAGATGAAGATCATCTAGGAGATATGGACTTTAAAGTAACTGGAACCAAAGACGGTATCACCGCTTGCCAGATGGATATTAAAGTGGATGGTTTGTCATTTGAAATACTTGAAAGTGCTTTGAACCAAGCTCGTGAAGGTCGTTTGCATATTTTGGGCGAAATGATGAAAGTTATTTCTGAACCTCGTACCGATTATAAACCATTTGTTCCTCGTATTGTACAAACTCAAATTCCTAGAGAATTTATAGGTGCTATGATTGGACCTGGTGGAAAACATATTCAAGAATTGCAACGCGAAACAGGTACCACCATTTCGATAGAAGAAGTAGGCGAATTTGGTATTATCGACGTGATGGCAAACAGCAAAGAAGCAATGGATACTGTTTTGAATCGCATCAAAAGTATCGTGGCTATTGTAGAAGTTGGCGAAGTGTATGAAGGGAAAGTAAAAACATTGCAACCCTACGGAGCTTTTGTCGAAATTTTACCTGGAAAAGAGGGCTTGCTTCATATCTCAGAAGTGTCGTGGAAACGAATCGAAGATATTTCAACCGTGCTAAAAGTAGGAGATATTATCAAAGTCAAATTATTAGATGTAGATAAAAAAACTGGAAAATATAAACTTTCGCACAAGGTTTTAATTCCAAGACCTGAAAAAGACAACGAACAGAAATAAATATAAAAACGGTAACAAACAGGTAAAAAGGCTTGTTTGTTGCTTTGCTTATCCCATTTCAATATGTAGCAAAGCTATAATGAATCAAGAAGACAAATAGTTTTAAATCTCTATCATAAGAGCATCTTTGTTGTAACTAAATTTGTGTTTTTTCGTATTATACAACAAGAATCAACTTTAATTCAATTAATTTATAATTTATATAAAACATGAGACAACTCAAAATTTCTAAACAGGTTACCAACCGTGAAACAGCTTCATTGGACAAATACTTGCAAGAGATTGGGAAAGTAGAATTGATTACTGCGGATGAAGAAGTTGAATTGGCACGCAGAATCAAAGCTGGCGATCAAACAGCTCTTGAAAAACTAACGAAAGCCAATTTGCGTTTTGTGGTTTCGGTTTCCAAACAATACCAAAATCAAGGTTTAAGTTTGCCCGATTTAATTAATGAAGGGAATTTGGGGTTGATTAAAGCAGCTCAACGTTTTGATGAAACTCGAGGTTTCAAATTCATTTCGTACGCTGTTTGGTGGATTCGTCAATCCATCTTGCAGGCTCTTGCCGAGCAATCACGTATTGTTCGTTTGCCATTGAATAAAATTGGTTCCATCAACAAAATCAACAAAGCATACGCTCATCTTGAACAAGAATTCGAAAGAGAGCCAAACGTAGAAGAAATTGCTGAATTGTTGGATATTTCTGAAACAGAAGTGAAGGAATCTTTGCGAAATTCGGGCAGACATGTCTCGATGGATGCACCATTGGTGCAAGATGAAGACAATAATATGTACGATGTTATTCGCAGTGAAGACGCAAATACACCCGAAACGGGTTTGATGTATGAATCGCTTCGCAAAGAAATCGAAAGAGCCATTTCTACTTTGCCGCAAAGAGAAGCAGATGTAATTAGATTTTACTTCGGACTGGAAGGCAAACACCCAATGACCCTTGAAGAAATTGGCGAAAAATTTGATTTAACGCGCGAACGCGTGAGACAAATTAAAGAAAAAGCCATTCGAAGACTCAAGCATGTGTCCCGAAGCAAAATCTTAAAATCCTATCTTGGATAAAATTGAAAGCGAATCGAAAGATTCGCTTTTTTTATTCTCATTTTCCCTCTACACTTATGCTGATTGAGTGGTTTTAACTTTTTCTAACATATGGATTTTCTTTGAAAATAAAGTTCCTTTTTTTTTGTATTATATGGTTTTATACCTGTTTTTAGTATTTTGAAGTTTATATCTAAACACTTTGTTTATCTGTGGTTTAACATGTGTTTTTGAAAACTCACATCGCTCTTTTTACGAGCTTAGGAAAGATGGATTTAAAGAAGTAAATCTTCATCAAATCTGTCTAAACAATCTTTGTCATTGTTAATGACTTTAACATTTTTTCAGCTCGTCATTCTTTATTTTTGTTTTTTTAAAATGAAAAAACGTGATGAAAAATTTTTTCTTATTACTACTCTTATTTCTTTTGTTTTTAAATTTGGGATATTCTCAAATTGTCAAAAAGCCTCTTGAATCGACTGTTTGTGAAAGCTTAAACGACAGCTTGGACTTAGCAAACATCCATCAATATTTTGTAGATTCATTGGGATATTACTTTTTTTCATCTTTAACAGATTCCTTGATGCAAGAATCGGATGAAATCGAATTCGTTGGTTTTGAATTATACGACGAATGGGATTCTTTGCAAATTCACTATCCAAGATTTGATTTCAAAACAAAAACGGATACCAGCTATTTGCCATTGGCATCTGCCTCGGCACCCTATTTTCATCCGGTCAAAGGTGTAGTAACATCTAATTTTGGCTGGCGAAGAAGCCGTTTCCATTATGGAATAGACTTGAATTTAAATACCGGCGACACCGTTTATAATGCTTTTAAAGGAGTGGTCAGGGTAACCAAAAGAAGTAAGTCTTATGGCAACGTTGTTGTTGTACGCCACGACAACGGCTTAGAGACTTTATACGCTCACCTTCATCAAATTCATGTTTCGAGTGGCGATACCATAAGCGAAGGGCAATGCATTGGTTTAGGAGGAAATACTGGACGCTCCCGAGGAAGTCACCTGCATTTTGAAATCCGATACCTAGGAGCTGCTATTTGTCCTCTAGAAATTATAAATTTCGATGAATATAAATTGGTGTCCGATACTTTGGCAATCTCCAAAACCACCTTCGACTATTTAAATAAAATATCAAGTGCTCAAGCCGATTCTAAAAATGCTAAATGGGTGGTTGTTCGCCGTGGTGACACGCTTTCTCATCTTGCATCTCGCCATCGTACTTCCGTTAGAAGCATTCAACAAATAAACAGAATGAAAGGAACGATGATACGCGAAGGACAACGCTTGCGTGTTCGATAAAAAAATAAAAATTGAAAATATTTTCAAGAAAGTCAGTTTGGTAATCATTTTTTTTTAAATTTGTTTCAATACATTAGTCTTTAATACGTATGAAAAAAGTTTTTTTTACTGTTACCTTGCTGTTACTATCCGTTTTGTTATGGTCCCAAGAGGATAATATCCCAATAGATTCTTACAAAGAAAGATCACCTCGTTTTTTTCACAGTTTTGGAATGAGCATTTTTTCGGAGTATATTTCTGGAATTACCACTACCGTTCCTTTTTATGATACATTATCATCACCAACACAAGTATATTCTCCTGAACGTTTTTCGGATTATTCCCTTCAATCTTTAAATGTTGCTTCTTTTACGTATGTTTTGAGATATACACTTAAGTTTTTCGATATAGATCATAGTTTGTCCATCTCTTCTCCAATGACTTTGGGATTGTCCTATTTGCAAGCCAATGATGGGAGTGGAGCGTATGGAAGTTTCTCTGTGCCTCTGATGTTGCAATATCATTCGGGTGTAGCAGCTAGTTTCGATACCCAAAAATGGAAAGGATGGATGGTCGGTTTGGGAGCCGAATTGATGGTTTTTCCCGTTGTCTCTTCCGAACAATTTAAACCTAAATTGTCGCCCATTGCTGGAGAAGTAATTATGGGGAAACACAAATGGATACAAGGAGCCGCTGAAGTTTCATACAGATGGATAAGTACATATGATAAGTGTCAGGAAATCAATTTGAAAGTAGGCTGTGGTTTGCCCCAAAAATGGACTAATTTCGAAGGCAATAAATCTTCAAATGTTCCATTCTCAGTGAAATTAGCGTATATCTTTTCGATAAATTATTAGATTTATTTTTATTGTTGTCAGATATAAATCAGATTTTTTTGTTTAAAATACAGTATAAAACCGATACGGTTTTTTTTAATGAAAGATTCCTCATTCCTCTTCGTTTCATTCGGAAAGATGCACAGGGTCATTCCGAACTCGTTTCCAGTCATCCCGAACCGTCATCCGTGTCATCCGTCACCCTGAACTTGTTTCAGGGTCAGGATCTGTTTTGTTTCAGGATCGGAATCTCTTGTTCCTGTAGTTTCAGACCCTGAACCGTCACCCCCGTCACCCTGAACTTGTTTCAGGGGTCATTCCGAACTTGTTTCGGAATCTGTCATTTTCCAAAAAAAATATTTTGCTTGTTTTTTATCTTGGTCCTTGAGCGGAATTGAAAACGCCCGAGCAAACATTCTCTATTGCCTGATAGCTGAAATTCAAAAACTTAGTGTCTGTTTCAAAATGTTAGTGGACATTATAGACAGACACTTTTCAATTGGAAATCTTTAAAATTAAAACCAGGAGCCACTGCACAACTTACCAAAGAATAATCATCTTTTCCTGACAAGGATTCGCTTGCAAACCAAATCCCTGCTTTTACAACACCGCTTGGAAAAGTAGTTTCAGATCCTTCATTGCTTAATAAAATTTGAGTTTTTAGATTATTGTCATCAATGCATTCGATGGAAATTGGATTCCCAGAATGGAAAAACCAAAGTTCATCGGATTTTATTTTGTGAAATTTAGTTTTTACCCCGAAGGAATTAAAAACCAAATACTGGTCATGCAAGGTCTAATTCCTCTTCCATCTTTGCAACTGTGGTTTTCTGTTGATTCATAAAAACGTTTGTAATATCCTCCTTACGGATGGGATATCAATGCTAGTTTTTTAATCCAATATTGTGCATTCATATCATTGTAAGTTTCGAAAATTTAGCGAAATCGGTATAAATTTAAACTTGCTCATCAGTTTTTCATATCAGATTTATTGGAATGTTTTGATATTTCCAATGAGGTTTTATAATCCTAGATTCTATAGTCTTTGTTTTTGAAAAAAAACCACACGAAAGCTTTCAAAATAGATATCATTATTTGGTGGTTTGATGAAAAAACATTGTATATTTGCACAACTTGTTATTAACCTTTTTACAAACAGCTAAAGTCTAAAAAAAAACGTTTATGAAGAATATTTTGGTTATTGGCTCTGTAGGTCAGATTGGCTCTGAACTTACCCTTGAATTACGTAAAAGATATGGCAACAGTAATGTGGTTGCTGGTTTTCGCTCGACGAAGCCAACTGGCGAATTGCTCGAATCGGGTCCCTCAGAAGTAGTTGATGCTACCAATGCTCAACTTATTACTGATGTAGTAAAAAAATACAAAATAGACACCATTTACAACTTGGCTGCAATTCTTTCAGCAGTGGGTGAAAGTAAACCACAAGTGGCTTGGAATATTGGTATTGGCGGCTTAATGAATTGTCTTGAAGTGGCTCGAGAATTTGGTTGTGCCGTTTTTACTCCTAGTTCTATTGGTGCTTTTGGAGGCGGAACACCGCTTGACAATACTCCTCAGGATACCATTATGCGTCCACAAACCATGTATGGAGTTTCAAAAGTAGCAGGCGAATTGCTTAGCGATTATTACTTCAAACGTTTTGGAGTTGACACCCGTTCGGTACGTTATCCAGGAATTATCTCAAATGCTACCTTGCCAGGTGGTGGAACAACCGATTATGCCGTTGAAATTTTCTACTCTGCCATAAAAGAAGGCAAATATACTTGCCCACTCGGAGCTGGTACTTTTCTCGACATGATGTATATGCCCGATGCGATAAATGCAGCCATCGATTTGATGGAAGCGGATGCCAACAAGTTAATACATCGCAACTCATTTAATGTTACGGCAATGAGTTTTGACCCCGAAATTATTTCGGCTGAAATAAAAAAACATTTACCCAATTTTAAAATGGATTACGATGTTGAACCGGTAAAACAAAGCATTGCAAACTCATGGCCCAACAGTATGGACGACAGTGCTGCCCGCCAAGAATGGGGATGGAAACCTGAGTGGAACCTTCAAACAATGACAAAAGACATGCTAAAGGTGATTGCCGATAAACATGCTAAAGGATTAATATAAAATATCAAAAAAA
>JAQUGA010000152.1 GCA_028684405.1 Bacteroidales bacterium
TCAATAAATTCATGAATTTGCGCAATTTTTGCCGCTTCAATAATATCTTCTTTCTGAACATTTAAAATTCCGAAAGAGATATTGTTTGCAATGCTGTCGTTAAAAAGCACAACCTCCTGACCAACAATGCCCATGAGCCCACGTAAGTCTCGAATGGTATAAGATTTTATATTGATTTCGTCAATGCAAATTTCGCCCTGGGTAACATCATAAAATCGAGGCAATAAATCGGCAATGGTTGATTTTCCGGCACCGGAAGGACCTACCAATGCCACCGTTTTTCCTTTTTCAATGCATAGATTGATGTTTTTCAACACGGCAACGTCTTCATACTGAAAACTAACATCTTTGAATTCAATTTTGGATTCTAATGCTTTCTTTTCAAGAGGATTATCAATTTCGACAATTTTTTCCTGAGCATCCATAATTTCAAAAACCCGTTTTCCAGAAGCCATTCCTTTTTGAATGGAATAGGTTGCGGTAATAAATGATTTTGCAGGTGAAATCATGCGTGCAAAAATAACAACATACAAAATTAGAGCATCTGCGGTGAGCATATCTCCACCTCCTAGAACTAGTTTTCCGCCAAAATAAACAATGGTTAATAAAGATATTACGCCCAAAATCTCAGTTAAGGGGGAAGCCAATTCCGTCCGTCTGAAAATTTTGTTCATATATAAAGTAAATGATGTATTTAGTTTTTCAAAACGTTTTTCAGCATAATCAATGGCGTTAAATCCTTTGATGATCTTTAGACCTGAAATTGTTTCGTCAAAAGAAGAGGTAATACTTCCTAGTTTATCTTGAGATATTTCCGACTTTTTCTTAATATTTTTTCCTACCAAAGAGATGATTAATCCACTTAATGGCAGAACAATGGCCGTAAAAAGAGTCAGTAATGGACTGATAACGAGCAAGGAAGAGAAATAGACAATAATTAATAAAGGTTCTCTCAAAATCAATTGCATGGTGCTCATAATCGACCATTCAATTTCGTGCACATCTGTTGTCAAGCGCGAAATGATGTCGCCAGCCCTTACTTTGGAATAAAACGAAAGTGGAAGAATGAGAATTTTTTTATACACTTCGTTTCTGATATCTTCCACTACTCCATTGCGAAGAGGTGCCATGAAATACATGCCCAAGTACCGAAAAAGGTTAGAAATCAGAGAAAAAACAACAAAAATAGAAGAGACAAAAATTAAGGCTTCATATTTTCCTTGTTCAATAATAAAAGTACTGATGATGAAATAAAAATAATTGATTAATGCACTTAAGCGAAATGAGAATTCAGGTTCTACAACAATCAAATTTACCTTCTCGAATAATATTGCCAAAAATGGCGAAACCATGGTGAGGGATATAAGCGAAAATATAACATAAATAGAATTTGAAAGAAAGTTTAAAAGTATAAATTTCCAATACGGTTTGGCATACTTAATTAATCGGATAAAATCTTTCATCTATTATATTTCAATTTTTTGAATTGCTTGCAAATATCGTTAAAATAATCGAATAGAAATAATTACCATTTAATAATTGATAGGGACTCATTAATTAGGTGTATAATAAACGCAAAAGCTGACACTTGTTTTGTAGGTCTGTCTTAAAATTTTAAATTCCAGAACTATAGTCGAGACTAGGATTCAATTTTTTCAGGGTAAATCTAAAAGTATTGTTGAGCCTATTTCGGAATAAATAAATAACTGAAAAATAGAGAGCCACCGCCATAATTCCAGCTATTCCTGCACTTATTTCGTCCGCTGTGATTTGCAAGGTAATTATCAGTGCAATTAACAATACAACAACAGGGAAAATATAGGCTATTAATACTGCTTTCGATCCCATGGAACGTTCCATGGAGACATTTACTTTTTCTCCAATTTTCCAGTCTAATTTTTCAAAAATGTAAATATCTACTTCTTTATCAATGTTTTCCGACATGCTGCAACCACTTTTTACAGCACAGGAAACGCAGGCTCCCTTTTGAATAATTGATACGCTGATTTTATTTTCTTTAATGGCACAAATAATCCCTTCGTGTTGTATCTCTTTAGTTTTCATGACTATTTTTTATGGGGTTGATAATGATACCGGAAGAATTTTTCCGTTATAAAAAAAGTGTCCTGTTTGGGAGAATTTTGAAATGTATGCTCCCATATCTTCGGCACTGGTAGAGGCTTCGTAATCTGGGAACGCTTCTCGAAACATTTGCGTATTGACTGAACCCAAGCAGAGTGCATTTACCTTAATACTCAATTCTGATAGTTCCGCAGAAAGTGCTTCGGTGAGTGTGCATAAAGCTCCTTTGCTGATGCTGTATGCCGAAAGTCCCGGAAACTTCAAACTTCCTTGATAACCTCCCATGCTCGAAATGTTCAAAACATGAGCATTTTTATTGAAAAATGGAAGCAGTGCTTGTGTTAAAAAATAAGGTGATTTCAAATTGATATTTAGCATTTTTTCAAAATCGTTTTGTTTTGTTTCGACAAAGCTTTTAGTCAAAAACTGTCCAGCATTGTTTATTAAAACATCAATTCCTGAATGAAAATGATCAGAAATGATGGATGATAAATCAGAATAGGAATCAATATTCGATAAATCAAATTCGATAGACTTTAGGTTTTCTCTTTTTAATTTATTGATTTCTAAAATGTTTCTAGAAATAACCAATACTTTGTTGTTGGGATTTTCGGAAGCGTGTTTGGCTGTCTCAAACCCGATTCCTTTTCCCGCTCCAGTGATAATAATATTCATTGCTTTTTCTATTAAACAAGTGGAAGTTGATAATGTTTATTGTTTTATTATTTTATATACCATAGAATGTTGCTGTTGTTTGATGTTTAGATAATAAAATCCATTTGCTAAATGCTTGAGGTCTAATTGACTGCTTTGAAAAACTTCGCTTGTATAAACTTTTTTCCCATCCACTGAATAAATTTCAATAAAAGTAGATTCGTTTGTGTTTTTAAATAGAATAAAAAGATTGTCTTCTATTGGATTTGGGTAGATTTTAATATCGGGTTTTGGAAATTCCCAAACCGAACTTGGACAAGGACTCAATTGTATATCAATTCGAATGGATTCTTTGTCTTGAATGCTTTGATTGTTAATGGTTTTTGAGCAATATCCATCGGCTTCAAACAAAAGCGAGTAGGTTCCTGCTTTTACAGGGCGGTGGTAGTTGCCAATTGGCAGTGAGCTGTAAACAAATGAGTTATCAATGTCGTGTTGCAAAAGACCCACTTTTGCTTTGATGGGTTCATGGCTTACAGAATCAGTCACAATGCCTCTAAATCCAAATAAAACTTCTTCCCAATAATTTAGCATGGACGGATAATTGGCATTCCAATAATAGGGCATATTAGTGGAATTGGGTTTTTTTGTATTGGAAACTTCCAAGGTTACTTCTCTGCAATGATGGTAATAATTCATATAGTCTTGCCGACTTCCTGAAATAACATACCAACCCGCACCATTGGTCACGCCAGGGTGGACTCCATCGCCCGTGGCGGTGAAATATCCATTAAAATTGGTTTGTTTTTTTGCTGAATCGGCATATTCTTTAGAAATTTGAAACCACCAATCATTATCGGCTGCCAAATCGTATTTGCAATCCCACGGAAAATTGACCAATTCTGTTCCACCATGGAAATTTGCAGCCATCACAAATTGATATTTTTCAGCATATTGCATAAAAGCGATGGTTTCGGGTTGCCATGCTTTACTATCTGGATGGTCGCCATTTATGTGGTCTTTATAATTTCTGTTTAAATCCACAGAGTTGCCATTGTAGCGAGTTGCCAAAGCCAAAGTGTTGTTTCCTCCCCGAAAAGTTCCGTCGGGATTCGCTAAGGGATTGATGTGAATGACCGTATTGTTAATGAGATGTGTAATTCTGTCATCCGATTGGTAATTGTTTAAAAGATGGTCAGCAAAACGCAAAAGCAGCATATATCCAGTAGTTTCGTCGCCGTGCATGGTTGATGTATACAAAAAATGGGGTTCGTCTTCTGCTTTATTTATACTGTCGGAAATGAGAACCGAAAGCAATTTGCGACCACTTGGTAAAATGCCAATGGTATCAATGCGACAAATTTCTGGAAAATTTAGTGCAAAATCATACATCAAAGCTTCATACGAAAGGTAATTTGGATAGGCATCCCAGTTTTTATCAGTTTTTGCAAAATAATCCCACATTGTCCATTCGCCAGGCATTTCGGACGTATGTAACTCATATTTCCAAGGGATATTTTGTTCCAAAAACCAAGCAAAAGACTCTTTGTTTGCATACGCAAAAATACGTCCCTCTTCTGTGATTTTATCAATGGATAGTTTGTTGAAAATCAGCTTATTGGTGACATCCGTTTGAGAAAAAGAAAAGACCACTTCGCCTCGTTTTTCCAAACTTTGGTTTGCCTTTTCCAAATCTTGTGAAAAGAGACTGAAAATACCGAAAATCAGAAAGATGGTAAGCCTATATCTTTTCATAGGATTAATTATTTACTTTAGGTATTTGGCGTTTAATGATTTTGGGAATGTTTGCCGCTTCTCTTTTATAAACAGCTTTAATCTGAATTTGTTTTTCAATTTCGAGTTTATAATGACACTCTTTTATAATGCTTGCAATTTTAAAATTTACATCAATGGGCGAAATGGCACTTTCATTTAGCAAACACAAATAAATTTTGGAGGATGAAATTTGATTGTTTTTTCCGTACGCAACTATCGAACGTCCACTTTCGATGGATTCAAACTCTTTTTGTTGTAAAAAAAGATTGGATTGCAAAGTATCGCTAACAAACCAAAAACGGACATTTTTCCCTGTTGCTGGAATAAAAAATTCAGGAATAATTCCCACGGCAAAGCCCAAAAGTGGATGAACGTATTTAGACAGAAGTCCGCCTCCCAATCGGCTGACCGTTTTCACTGTTTTTTGCCAGCTCTCTTCTGCTTCTTTTCCAACTCCAATCCAGTAAGCCCAGGCCAGAGGCTCGTGTTCGATAAATTTACTCTCAAAAGTATCTTCTGCTAAATCAATTTCAATGACGGCACGGTTTTTTTTGCGAAAAGAGATGGAAGATTCCAGTTTGATTCTTTGGTCTATTAAAATCTGTTCAATATTTTTGCAAGTATCCAATACCAAAACAGGTTTTTCGGTCACCAAGGTATCGTATGCAATAATTTTATCCCGTTTGCGAATGTTGTAAATCGTATCAATTTGTTCTTTCCAAACGGGTTTTGTGTCAAATTCTTTTGAATTGTTTGATACTGGTTTGCGAAATATTTTTAGAGCATAATTCCGAGAGCGAAACGATTTGTTTTCAAAGTTTAAAACGTAAACGGAAGTTTCGGGCACGAAAAAGATGCAGAAAGCAGAATCATGATTTTTTTTTAGTTCATAAATGAATCGTCCTTCAAATTCAGAGGCGCTAAAATGTTGGATGGATCGTTTTTTTAACTCTTTAATCTCAATATTAATAATATCTCCTTTGTGAAAGCTGATGAATATTTTTTCTGAACTTCTTGATTTAAGCTGCACTTGAGAGTCAAAAACCAAAATTCCGTTTCCCGAAAAAGAGACCAAAACTTTGCTTATTAAGAAGATAAATAAAAACAATTTCTGTTTCAACATAAATCACTATTTTAACTACAAAGATAATAAATATAGAATCCTTATGCGAAAACGATTCTTTCATAAATTTAATTTCTGCTCGAAAAAGCAAACTGTCAATGGAAGTGAAGCGAGGAATATCATATATTCAGTTGTTTATCAAAAGTACTATTGAAATTCTTGGCTTTTGAACATTAAAGAAGTGGGGTTTCAGGTTTTATCGCTATAATAGTACGAAATTCTTTGCATCACGACTTTTTCGCAATCACTAATTTATCTCCCAAAGGCTTATTTTGCTTCCTTGAAAATTGATCAAATTTTTCACATTGTTTGTTTTCAATAGATCTACTTTTCCTCTAAAATCATAGATTGTTTTATTCTCGATGTTGAATATTGTATTTTCATTAGCCTCCGTAAACGTGAAAACAGACGGGATTTGAGATGATATTTTTGTTTTTTCGGGACTGGAGCTGTGGGCAATAGTTTTTACTTGCGTTAAATCGGGCGAAATAAGATAAATGTTTTTGTCACTGCTAACCACAAACATATTACTTTTTGTAGTTGCACATTTCATTTTTGTAAAGGTGT
>JAQUGA010000153.1 GCA_028684405.1 Bacteroidales bacterium
CTCAAGAAAAAGAGTATACTGGAATCTTCTGCGTAGGAGCGACCACACCTTCTTTTGATTTAGAATCTGAAATTGACCAAAAATATCCTTACGAACATATTAATCGGGAATTAATAGAATCTGTTTTGCCAAATTTTACAGGCAACTTACAACAAATTCCACCTCAGTTTTCGGCCGTTAAAGTGAAGGGAAAACGAGCGTACGATTATGCTCGTCAAGGCGAAGAGGTGAAAATTGAACCCAAAACAATATCCATTTATCACTTTTCAATTGATAAAATCGAATTGCCCAATTTGCATTTTACGGTTCGATGTTCCAAGGGAACTTACATAAGATCCTTGGCTCGCGATTTTGGCAAAGCCCTCAACAGTGGAGCTTATCTTGCAGCATTAAGACGAACAAAAATTGGTAATTACAAAGTTGAAGATGCTATAAATCCCTTTAATTTTGAATTTGAAAACGATTTAAATACCGATGCTTAATCGTTTTTTTTTTTAATATTTTCAATCCTTTAATGTCATTTTATTTTTCATTGTAAATGGTGGCCAAAACGACTTCCCCTACAACCAACAATGTACGTTTGTCAATGCCATCCATATTGTCTTCAAGTGTGTGCCAGCGTGCATTAAAGTAGGAGTTTGATTGAGCGTTATATTCCACAATATTTATCATTGGAATGCGAGCATATTTATTAACGTACATATGATCGTCAATAATAGAAGGACTCAAACGAGGCGTAAAAAAGTTTGAATATCCCAGCTCAGTGGCTATGTTCCAAACTTTATTTACAATGTCAGGAGCGTAATACATCGACGTCCCTTCGCGGGCAAATTCGGCTTTCATACCACCAACCATGTCTAATAAAATGCCATAACGAGCCGTGTAAAATGCTTTGTGTGGGTTTTTTGACCAATGTTGTGAACCCAAACACCACGAATCTTCCAATTCCGACTGAACTCCTTGTGGTTCGCCGTAATCTTCGATGTCGAAAAAGATAATATCGATGCCCAATTGGGGTCGTTTTATGCTTAATTGACGAGCAATTTCAATTAAAACTCCTACACCACTAGCTCCATCATTTGCTCCATCAATAGGAGTTTTGTGGTTTTCAGGATTCAGGTCGTGGTCTGCATAAGGTCGGGTATCCCAATGGGCACCAAGCAAAATACGATTCTTGTTGTCGGGATTGAAAGAACTAATAATATTTTTCCCATCAAAGACTTTTCCGTTGTAAACTTTGGCTTTAAAGTCCTGAACCACAACTTCATCTGCATATTCTTTCATTTTTTCTACCAGCCATTTAGCACACTCGGCATGAGCCTTAGAGCCTGGAACTCGAGTGCCAAACAAAACTTGTTTTTCGACAAAATAAAAAGCACTGTCTTCATCAAATATTGGTTTGTCCATTTTCTCAACATTTACGTCTGTAGAAGTTTTGTTTTTATCATCATTCGAGGGGTCACAAGAAACCATAACCACAGCTAAAACAATTACTAAAATTATATATTTATGCTTCATGGATATTTTTTTATGCAAATATACGAGAAAATTATGAGTTCGTTAAAATTGATTATTCGTTGCGAAAAATGATACTTTGTTTTACAGCGTTTTTCTTTTGTGTACTTCAGGCGTTTTCCAAAAACTTTTTAACAGCCATGTTAACTAACAACCTCTCTTTTTCGATTTTGGAAATCAGCTTTTGAAAAACTTCATTTTGGTTTACATCTATTTTTTCTAATTCAAAAAACAAATCACCAAGAATCTCAAAACAGGCCGAATATGCGGAGCCCTTTAGTGCATGTGCATTATTTTTCAGCATATCTTGGTCTTTTATGAGGAAAGCTTTTTTAATTTTATCAAAATACTGCCCAAAACCTTCCGAAAAAGTGGTGTATAAATAGTCAATAAATACTTTATCATCTCCCACTTTTTGAATTAAGTCAAGTTTATTGAAGTGTTTTCTTTTATTCTGTACATTCATGATTTTTACGCTAAATACTTAATAATAATATTTTTTATATCACTAATAACCACTGGTTTAGACAAATAGTCATTCATGCCAATTTCAAAACATTTTTCTTTTTCATCTTTTGAAGTATCGGCAGTTAGAGCGATAATAGGAAGTTTCTGATTCTTTAACTCTTCCCGAATATATTTTGCGGCATCGGTTCCACTCATTTCGGGCATATGTATGTCCATAAAAACCATATCTACATCTGCTTTTGATAATATATCAATAGCAACAAAGCCATTTTTGGCTTCAATTAGGACACTATTGGGAATAATCAGCGATAGCATTTTCTTTACCAATAACATGTTTGTTGGATTGTCTTCGGCGATGAGAATTTTAAACGGTTTTTCAAAAACATGCTTAAGTTCGTTATCTATTTCAGGTGTTTTTATCACTTTAGGAACTGATTTCGTTTGAGTTTTTTGGATAAAACTACTTAATTGTGATAATTTCATTGGTTTTAGATAATGAGCATCGATTTTTAGTTTTTTGCTTTTATCCGTGATAAATTTGTCATCATACGAACTATGTAAGAGCATTATTGATACTTTGGAACCAAATTCACTATAATTGTTTCGGATATTTTCAATTAAGCTTAAACCATCCATTTCAGGCATATGATAATCAATAATCAATAAATCAAAATCTGAGTTTTCATGCAGTTTTTTCAATGTTTCTGATCCACTACTGCAAGAATCCGAAGAGATATTATACGATTGAAGCATCTCTTTTAGTGCGATTCTGTTTTGTTTGTTATCATCCACTATCAGTGCCTTTTTTATTAAATCAGCAGAAGGTTTTTTTGCTTTTTTTTGCTCTCGAATGGGAAGTTTGAGGGTAAACGAAAAAGTGCTTCCTAATCCGTATGTACTTTCAACTTCGAGTTTAGAATCCATTATGTTTAAAATCTTGCTTGCAATGGATAAACCCAGTCCACTACCACCATATTTGCGGGTTACTGAAGCATCGGCTTGGGTAAAAGATTCTAAAATACAACTTAATTTTTCCTGATGAATACCAATTCCGGTATCTTTTACCCAAAAATTTATTATTGCATTAGATTTTGTTTCTGAAATAACTTTCATTCCTAATTCTATCTCCCCTTTTTTTGTAAACTTTATTGCGTTTGATAGCAGATTAATAAGAACTTGACGAATTCTCAAAGAATCAACCCATACAGGTTTGGGACAAATATGCGAGATTTTTAAAATTATTTCCAGATTTTTTTGATGAGCCGAAAATTGAATCATTTCCACAATTTGCTCCAATAGTTCTGTTAATGAGGTTTCAACAGGGTTTAAAATAAGTTTTCCCGCTTCAATTTTCGAAAAATCCAGTACATCATTTATTAAATCCAGCAAGGTGTTTGCCGATAGGCTCACAGACTCCATATATTGCTGTTGAGATGCATTTAATTCTGTTCCTTTCATTAAATCAACAAAACCGATAACGCCATTTAGCGGAGTTCTAATTTCGTGACTTATGGTTGATAAGAAATCGCTTTTGGCTTTGGATGCCTCTTTTGCTTTTTCAAGCGAAATGCTAAGTCGTTCTTGCAGCATGGCTCGTTCGATGGATTTTGATAAAGTTCCCGAGAATGAATTTAATATGGAAAACTCATCATCCGTCCACTTGTGATGCGTGGTAGCATTGTTGAAGCCAACAAATCCCCAAAATTGTTCTTCCACAAAAAGAGGAAAAATCAATATTGAAATTACATTTTGAGATTCTAGTGATTTTTTTACGGGCGAATCGGATAGCTGAACTAAATCGGATGCAAAAAATGATTTGTTTTTAATAATTTGTTTTATAAACTTTTCTGTTTCCTTAAAAGATAAATCCGAAAAATCGGAAAAGTTACCAATTTTATAATTCGGAGAAAACCAATCAACGATTTTAAAATAGTGTTTGTCTTTTAGTTGAAAAAGATAAACACGATCTACTTTTGTGGTTTTGCCCAAAATATTCATTACTTTTTGCAAGGCTTCCACATAGTTGGCGTTGCGCAATAACTCATCGGTGCTGTCTACAATTGCACTTAGCAATTGTTGTTTATGAATAATGGTCTTTTCTTGGTTTTTGCGATGCGTAATGTCCGTATGCGAGCCTGCAATTCGATATGGATTTCCGGAAGCATCTTTCAAAAGTTCACCGCGAGAATAAATCCAGACATCATGTCCTTTTTTATGTTTCATTCTATATTCAACCCTATATTCAGGATTTTCCCCACTAATATATCCATCTAAATGCTCTACAACATAGCTCAAGTCGTCAGGATGTATCAAGCTTTTAAAAACTTCATCCGAGCATACCAGCTCATGGTCTTGATATCCAACAATTTCTTTCCATCGCGGAGACCAAAACAGTTCGTTAGTTGGAATCGTTAAATCCCAAATGCCATCATTATTTGCGCTGATCAGTAAGTTAAATCGTTCCTGACTTATACGAAACGACTCTTCGGCATAGTGCTTAAATAAATTTTTGGCTATTAATTCTGTAATAACCTCTAGGGTTGAAATATAATCAGTCGACCAAACTTTGGTTTTTGAAACGGTGTCAAAAGATAAAAATCCTGCAATTTGGTTTTCATTAATTAACGGAAAGCAGAGTAAGGAAACAATATCCATTTCTTTAATTAAGTCAAGTTGATTCTGCTTTAATCCAGACAATTCATTAATGTTTTCGAAGCCTAACCATTTGTTTGTTCTAAACATTTTCTCCCATTTTGAAAAGTAATTGCCTTTTTTGAAACGTTTTTCCTTAAAAGCCAAAGAACAATTTTCATCCGCCCATCCGTTCGAGTATTTAAAA
The DNA here is from genome assembly GCA_028684405.1 of Bacteroidales bacterium. Taxonomy (GTDB): domain Bacteria; phylum Bacteroidota; class Bacteroidia; order Bacteroidales; family WCHB1-69; genus JAQUGA01. The sequence goes on from JAQUGA010000153.1 coordinate 4,823, forward strand.
CATTTTTCCTTGTCGTCGTATAAATATATATAGGCTCTGTCGTTTTTAAAAAACCGAGATGTTTGCTCCAAAATCAATTGCACAGAAGGGTTGATTGTCTCTTTTGTAGCTTTTACCATAATGTTTGCTGCATCTGTAACCAAATGTTGCAACTCCAATTGATAGGCTAATCTTTTTTCGTTTTGTTTCTGTAAACTGATATCGCTCAAACAAACCATAACATGTTTTTGGTTTTGAAAATCAATTAATACAGTATTTCCGATAAAATACGACTCCGTCTGAGAAAGTTTATTTTTATTAAGAATATGATATTCAACGTCTGTTTGAGAAGTTTCTTCTGCAAAGGTTTTATCAATGTTTTTCTTTAGTAAACAATTATTCCAGTTGTTAAAATCCAAAGCACTCTCAGTAGATTCAAAAATGTTACAAATATTAGTATTAATAAGTTCTTTTTCTGTTAAAGTCGATGTTTTTAAAAAGTGACTATTGTAATATTTAACCTCGCCTTTTTGGTTGACAATTAAAACTAAAACAGGGATACTATTGTAAATTGTTTCAATTTGTTTGCGGCTATTCTCCAGATCTTCTTCAATTTGCTTTTTTTCTGTAATATCTTCTTTTATTGCAATGAAGTTGATAACCTTTCCAGACTCATCTTTTACCGGCGTAATGGTTGCTAGTTCAAAAAATATTTCTCCATTTTTACGTTTATTAATAAATTCGCCGCTCCATGAAACTCCCGAATTTAAATGTTTCCATAAATCAATATAGAGTTCGTCATTGTCTCTGGATGCTCTCAGAATTCTAGGATTTTTGCCTTTTGCCTCCGCAAATGAGTATCCTGTAATTTGTGTAAATTTTTTGTTTACATAAACAATATTGGCATCAATATCTGTAATAACAACCGAAGCAGGGCTTTGCTCAACAGCATGTTCTAAACGAATCAGTTCGTATAAAGATGTTTTCTCCAACGAAATATCATGAAATGCACCACGATAACCTGTAAATGAGTTATTTGAGGAAAAAACAGCTCTGGCATTGGCAATAAATGTTTTTAATAAACCGTCTTTTGTTTTGATAACAAGTTCAAGTTCACTGATGTTTTGATGGTTTTTATATTTTTCGGTAATCCCTTCAATAACTTTTTGAGAACTTGCATTTCCAATTAATTCAAAAAAATGTTTCTTAGCAATGATTTCTTCAGGAGAATATCCTAAAATTTCAGAACAAACCGTATTTACATATGTAAATTGTCCGTTTTCATTGGTTTCCCAAATTATTTCCTTGGATTGCAAAGCAACTTCACCAAAACGGGTATTGCTCTCTTGTAGCTTATAGAAAGTTTTATTTCTTTCCATAATCATAGCTAC
>JAQUGA010000154.1 GCA_028684405.1 Bacteroidales bacterium
AACTTTTGGCAAAAGGGCAAGTGGAGCGTATTGGACTTGAAATGGGCGAGTTTACTCATAAACCAGTAGGAAAAGAAAAATATTACATTCAAGCCCCAATGCCCGATCATGAAACAGGTATTAATTTTATTTTAGAAGCCCTAACCGATGCTGAACACGGTGTTATTGAAAATGTTGAAGAAATTAAAGCATGTGGTCACAGGGTTGCTCACGGTGGTGAGTATTTTCCTGTAAGTGCAATCGTAGACGAAGATGTAAAGAAAAAAATTAACGAATTATGTGAGTTGGCACCTCTTCATAATCCAGCCAACCTAAAAGGGATTTTGGTAATGGAGAAATTATTGCCAGGTGTGCCTCAAGTAGCTGTTTTTGATACGTCTTTCCACCAAACAATGCCCCCAGAAGCATTCTTATATGCCATTCCATTCGATTATTATCAAGTGCATAAAATACGTCGCTACGGTTTTCATGGAACCAGCCATAAATTTGTTGCTGCAAAAGGAGCAAAAATGATTGGTGAAAACTGGGAAAATTTAAATATTGTCACGTGTCACTTAGGAAATGGAGGCTCTATTGCCGCTATTAAAAATGGTAAATCCATTGATACATCCATGGGATTTACCCCCGTTGAAGGTTTGATGATGGGAACACGCTCTGGTGATCTAGACATTGGTGCTTTGTTGTACATTGCTGAAAATGAAAAATTGGATATTAAAGGAATGAATAATTTGGTAAACAAACGCTCAGGATTGTGCGGTATATCTGGAGTTGGTTCGGATATGAGAGATATAGAAGCAGAAGCCAAAAAAGGAAATCAAAGAGCACAATATTCATTGGATATGTTTGCCTATAAAGTGAAAAAATACATTGGAGCATATGCTGCGTCCATGGGTGGAGTAGATTTGATTATTTTCACTGGTGGGATTGGCGAAAATGCTCGCGATATTCGTTATAATGTTTGCAAAGATTTAGCTTTCCTTGGTGTTGATTTTGATGAAAAGAAAAATCAAGAAATTATAGGAACGGATGCCATTTTGACAAAAGAAGGTTCCAAAACGAAAGTTCTTGTGGTTACAACCGATGAAGAGTTTGTAATTGCAAATGATACCTATAAACTGGTAAAATAATTTATGACATCAGCAAGAAAAATAACATTTTTCTTGCTGATGTTTTTTTGTGTTTTCAACATCCATCCATTTTTCAAAAGGAACAAAGAAGTTGGCGTTTTCTGGTAGGTATTACGGCATATATATAGCTTCAGATAATAACATTGCCAGATTGTTTTTTTAATTATTGCGACTATTGATTTTAAAAACTTTCTTATCTTTACCAAAATTAAATATTTAGAAACATTGCTTCATTGAAACATTGTATGAATATATGAACGCTAAAATTAAAAATATTTATTATTATCTGCCTAAGCGATTGGTAACAAACAAAGATTTGATAGCCGAAAATCCAATGTGGGACTTGACTTCTGTTGCCAAAAACACGGGTGTAGAGCAGCGCTATTTTGCCGAAGAAGGCGAAACGTCCTTGGACTTGTCTGTAGGTGCTTGTAAAAAGTTTTTCAACGAATCTGGAGTAGATCCACGCCAAATCGACTGCATTTTGTATTGTTCCAATACTCAAGATTATGTTATGCCCGGAAACTCTGCTCTGTTGCATCGTCATTTCGATTTCCGAATGGATGTGATGGCTTTTGATATTACCATGGCATGTTCTGGTTATGTTTATGCGTTAACCATTGCCAAGTCATTAATTGCTTCTTCGGTCGTTCAAAATGTGATGCTTGTTACGGCGGACACGTATTCTAAATTAGTTCATAAACGAGATCGTTCTGCTCGTGCTCTTTTTGGCGATGCGGCCACTCTTACGTATTTGGTGCCTTGCAATGACGAACAAGGCCTTATTGCTCAATCGCTGGCCACGGAAGGAAAGTTTTATAAGAAATTTTATGTTCCTGCCGGAGGTTTTAGAAATCCCACGTCCGACTCTAGCTCGCAAGACTACATCGATAATGCCGGAAATATGCGTTCGGATGAAAATCTATGGATGGACGGACTGGGTGTTTTCAATTTTATTCGTTCAAAAGTACCCGAACATTTGTTTGGTTTTTTAGACAGTCGTCAATTAAAAATCAAAGATATTGACCTTTTTGTATTTCATCAAGCTAGTTTATTAACTTTGGATACTCTTCAAAAATCTCTCAAAATTCCCAATGAGAGAATGTTTAAAAACATTCGTAAATATGGAAATACCGCATCTTCTTCCATTCCTTTGGCACTTTCCGAAGCCTTGCATGAAGGACTTATCATCAAAGGGAATTTAGTTTTGGTGTCGGGTTTTGGTGTCGGATTGTCGTACGGTTCAGCTCTAATCCAATTCTGATGAATGCACCAATTATCCATATAGTCACAGATGAAAAAACGCCTCGGCTCGAGTATGTGCTTGATTTTATGTTTAATCAAGTCTTGCAAACGCCCTTTCGTTTGCATTTAAGTCAGAGTGCTGAAATTCCATCGGAGAATGTGATTTATTATGGAAAAGAGAGTCCCTCTCAAAAAATATGGATAAAAGCACATCCTTTATTGTTTGACAAGAGCAATGATTTTGTGAAGTTTAAAACTGTTAATTATCAGTTGTTTACTTATCCTTTTGCGGTCGATAAAGGCGGTATTTTGCCTTTTGATCCTTTTGCTATCGCCTTTTATTTTTTATCACAATACGAAGAGCAAACCAATAAAATCACCTTGGACGAGCATCAACGCTTTTGTGTAGCCGATTCTCAAATTGCACCCTATATTCACTATCCAATGGTAGATACTATTTGTAAGGTTCTGAAATTGAGGTTGATGGGTTTGGGGGTTTTATTTGCCAAACAAGAAAATCGATATTCTTTTCTTCCTACTTTTGATATTGATATTGCGTATGCTCATCAAGCAAAATCCTTAAAAAGACATTTTTTGGGAACAGCCAAGCTTGGAGCGAAATTTAAATACAAAGAATTTAGCGAACGAGTGTGCGTTTGGGTAGGACTGAAGGGCGATCCATATGATGTTTTTGATGAATTGCTCGAGGTTTTTGATCAACATCAAGTGAAGGCTCTTTTTTTTGCTCTGATGGCTAAAAGCGGAAAGTATAATAACAACAATTCAATTTTTTCGCCTTTGTATCATAATTTATTGAAAAAGTTGAACCAAAAACAAAATGTTTTTCTGCATAGTTCGTTTAATACCATGGATGAACCTACATTATTAATTGAAGAAAAAAAAGTCTTGGAGAAAATATTAAATACCGAAATCAAAGCAAATAGACAGCATTTTTTACGATTTTCGTTGCCCGAATATTGGAAAATGTTGATTGAAAATAATATTTCTAACGACCATTCACAAGGGTTTCATGATACCTGGGGATACCGTTGTGGTACTTCATTTTCGCATAAGGCTTACGATGTGAAAAATGACAAAGTTTTACCATTGATGGTGCATCCCTTTACCTTTATGGATACGGCATTGATAAAGATGTGTAAAGATGATGTTGTAAAGGTTCATGAAATAATGATTGATATTATTTTGGATGCCAAAAAAGACGGAATTCCCTGCACGGGCGTATGGCATAATTATGCGATGCCGAAAGGCAGTTTATATCTGGAAAATTTTATGGATGTTCTTAAATATGCTTGTTTATGAACATAAGATATGTAGAAAACAAACATATAAATAGGAAAAAATGGGATACATGTGTGCAAAACTCCATTAATATGAGAATTTATGCCACATCTTGGTATTTAGAAATGGTATCGGAGGATTGGGATGCTTTAATTTTAAATGATTATGAAGCGGTAATGCCTCTTCCTTTCCGAAAGAAAAATGCGATAAAATATGTATATCCACCCTTTTTTGCACCTCAAATGGGTATTTTTTCTAAAACAGGAGTGTCTGAAGTTTTGACAGAGGCTTTTTTAAAGGCGATACCTTCTCGTTTTTTTGTGGTCGAAATGCGTTTAAATTCGCAAATGAAAGTGGAGGGAGAAATAGTTTTAGAAAATTCGCGAACATTTTTGCTCGATCTTGTTGAACCTTATGAGCAGTTAAGAGCTCGTTTTTCGAAGAACATTAAACGAAATATCAAAAAAGCAGAAAATGCTGGTTTAACAATTACGAAAACGGGTTCAGTTGGCGATATTATCAGACTTTTTGTGAGCAATAAAGCTTCCGATAATGCCAATTTTGAGGAGCGAGATTATGCTCGATTGGCGCGTTTGGTAAATATTTTCTTGTCTCTTAAAATGGGACATCTTTGGATGGTTTACGATGCTCATAATACTTTGCAAGCAGGTGCTTTTTTTGTTCATTATCTAAATTATTCTGCTTTTTTGTTTTCCGGACGGGGAGCCAATTCGAGTGATAATGGTGCGATGTCTTTTCTGATTAATGAATATATAAAGGAAAATTCGGGCAGAGATATTGTTTTTGACTTTTGTGGTTCGAACGATGTTAATTTAGCTCGATTTTATGCCGGTTTTGGCGCCAGACCTTCCTATTATCAGGTCTTGCAATATTTTCCAGGAAACTCAATGCTGAAAAAAACGCAATATAAAATGTATAAATGGTTAAAAAGTAAAATGTAATCTGCTGTTACACGAGATATTTTAGTATTTTTGAAGCATATAACTAACGCGACAAACTTATGGTAAAAAATTTAGGAGCAAACAACACCATTTTAAATTCTTTTTTAGCTGAAATCAGATGCGTAAAAGTACAGGAAGACAGCATGCGTTTTCGTCGCAATATGGAACGCCTGGGCGAGATATTTGCGTATGAAATCAGCAAGACTTTAGACTATAAAACAGTGGATGTTCATACTCCATTGGGCGAAGCCAGTATGTCAGTGGTGTCAGAACAACCTGTTTTAGGAACGATTTTAAGAGCGGGTTTGCCTTTGCACCAAGGTGTCTTGAATTATTTTGACAGATCGGAAAATGCTTTTATTTCTGCTTTTCGTCGTCACTATAAAGATGGTAGTTTCGAAATAAAAATTGATTATATGTCTAGTCCAGTATTGAATGACAGGGTGATGATTTTGGTCGATCCAATGTTGGCAACAGGTCAATCCATGGTTTTAACCATAAAAGAAATACTAGCAAATCATGGCAAACCCAAACATATTCATATAGTATCTGCTATTGCAAGCTCCGAAGGTGTCGATTACGTGAAGAGGCATATGGGTGGCGTTCAGTATACGATATGGACAGCTGCTATTGATGATGAGCTTACGGCTCAAGCCTATATTGTACCGGGTTTGGGAGATGCCTGTGATTTGGCATACGGTACAAAAACCTGCGAATAAAATTATCCATAAACACGTTTTCTCGTGAAGCAACTGATTCTCGAAAATATAGCCATTGCCTTAACTTCGATTCGGTCGCACATGACGCGTACTGTGCTTACAGTGATGATTATTGCTTTTGGAATAATGGCTTTGGTTGGTATTTTAACCGCAATTGATGCGATTCAAAATTCCATAAAATCAAATTTCTCAGTGATGGGAGCCAATACTTTTACCATTCAAAATCGTGATTTTGGTGGAGGCGGACACGGTAGAAGGGTGGATATGCGTGCAATATCTTATTCAGAAGCAATTCAGTTTAAAAAAAGATTTGAAATGCCCGCCAGCATATCCATCAACTACAATGCTTCGTCTTCGGTGGAGGTGAAATATGCCGAAGAAAAGACAAATCCTAATATTGGAGTGATGGGAGTGGACGAAAATTATCTTCAAAATTCTGGCTACACGCTCGAATTGGGACGGAATTTTACGCCCGATGAGTCTGGCGGAGGTGCTAGTGTTGTTATTATTGGAAAAGAAATTGCTAAAAATATTTTCAAAAATGATGAAAATCCTTTGGATAAAGAGATTTTTGTGGGCGCAGTAAGATACCGAACAATTGGCGTTTTGGCTTCCAAAGGAAGCAGTTTTGGTTTTTCTGGAGATAGAAACTGCTTTGTGCCTCTGAATAATGCACGTTATAATTTCCCTCGACCCAATCTATCGTTCAATGTAAGTGTAATGGTTTATAATTCGGAAATGCTAGAAGAGGCGATTCGGGAGGCTACGGGAGTATTTAGAATAATTCGTAAAGTCAGAATTGGTGAACCCGATAATTTTGTGATTG
>JAQUGA010000155.1 GCA_028684405.1 Bacteroidales bacterium
AATAGAATATTATACCTTTTTTGTCTTTTTACTGTTTTTCTATATAAAAAGCAGCGATTTGAAAACCATTTATATTTCCGTTATTAATGATTTGTCTACTGACCAACGAGTCGCTCGCACATGTTCTGTCTGGCATGAAGCTGGTTTTAGAATTATATTGATAGGTCGGCGGTTTTCAAATAGCAAACCGTTGGAAAGAGATTATCAAGTCAAGCGGTTTCGTTTTTTGATTAATAAAGGTCCCTTGTTTTATTTTTTATATAATGTTCGTCTGTTTTTTTTCTTGTTATTTCAGAAAAAAATTGATGTTTTGTATGCCAATGATTTGGATACTTTGGGAGCCAATGCATTGATTTCCATTGTTCGCAGAAAACCATTGATTTACGATAGTCATGAATTCTTTTTGGGCGTTCCCGAAATTCAAGATAAACCATTGGTGAAATGGGTATGGAGAAGCATAGAAAAGTTCAGCTTTCCTCATGTAGACCGATTTATAACCGTGAACGATTCAATTGCAAAATTATATTCAAAAATATATAAAAAAGAGATTACGGTGGTTCGGAATATGCCTATTTATAAGCCAATTTTGAATCCATTGAAACGTTTCGATTTAGAATTGCCCGAAGATGCATTTATAATGGTGATGCAAGGAGCTGGAATTAATGTGAATCGAGGTTATGAAGAAGCTATTCATTCGATGAATTTTATCGAAAATGCATTGTTATTGATTATTGGAAGGGGAGATGTAATTGATGATTTAAAAGCTTTGGTAAAAGAGCTTAAATTAGAACCGAAGGTTTGGTTTTTGGGCGTTTTGCCCTACGAAAAAATGATGCAATACACTTCTCTTTCAGATATTGGTTTGACTCTGGATAAGGATTTGAGCATCAATTATAGATTTAGTTTGCCCAATAAATTATTTGATTATATCAATGCTGGAATTCCTGTTTTAGGATCAGATTTGCCAGAAGTTTCCAAAATCATATTGGATTATGAAGTGGGGATTATTATTGAAGATGTTCAGCCTGTGCTTATTGCCAATGCGGTAAATGTATTTAAAAAAGATGCAGATTTATTGCATAAATATAAAGAGAACTGCAAAATTGCATCAAAGAAGTTGAATTGGGAGTTAGAACAAAAAAAGTTAAACGAAATAGTAAAAGAGTATGTCTGAAATTGATTTGCATATTATTTCTTTTAATGTCCCTTTCCCTGCAAATTACGGTGGTGTGATTGATGTTTTTTATAAATTAAAAAAGCTTCATGAGGCGGGATTGAAAATCCATTTGCATTGCTATCAATACGGGCGTGCAGAGTCTTTGGAATTGGAAAAATTTGCGTCCAAAGTGAGCTATTATCGGCGGTCGTGTGGTTTTAAACATCAATTGTCTTTATTGCCATATATTGTTCGTACACGACAATCCAAAGAGTTGATGGCTAATTTGTTAAAGGATGAAGCTCCAGTTTTATTTGAAGGCTTGCACGCTTGTGCCTTTTTATCAGATCATCGATTGAAAAATAGACTTAAAATAGTTCGTGCACATAATGTTGAACATGATTATTATTTTGAATTAGGAAAACGAACGAAATCATGGGCGAAAAAGCTCTATTTTTGGATAGAAGCATGGAAGTTGAAAAGATTTGAGAAAACATTAAAGCATGCCGATAAAGTTTTGGCTATTTCGGAGAAAGACGCTGCTTATTTTTCCGGGAAATATCCAACTCAATTAGTGATGCCTTTTCATGCAAATAATGGCGTTTTTTCTCAACTAGGCAAGGGGGATTATGTTTTGTATCATGGAAATTTGATGGTTCCCGAAAATCACAATATTGCACTTTGGATCATCAAAAACATATTTGCGGATATTGATGTTCCATTAATTCTTGCCGGTAATAATCCGAATCAGACCTTATATCATGCTGCAAAAGCTGCCAAAAATGTAACGGTGATTTCCAATCCGAGTGATGAGGAGATGAGACAATTGATCTCCAATGCACAGCTCAATTTACTGTTTACAGAACAGGCTACAGGTTTGAAGTTAAAGTTGTTGTATGCTTTGTCTCAAGGGCGTTTCTGTATCTGTAATTCATTTATGTTGTCAGGTTCTGGAATCGAAAAGTCAGTTCGGAAAGTGGAAATGGATTCTGTTACGGAAATTATTAAAGAAATAGATTTGTGTTTTAAAAATAGTTTTTCTGCCGAAGATTTAGCAATTCGCAGGCAGGAGATGCAATTGTTTGATAATGCCAAAGGGGTGAAGATGATTGTTGGTTTGCTTGATTCCAGATAGTCGGAGAACGAATGCCTGATAATTATCTTATATAATGACATTATCTGTAATTATATCATGATAAAGTTGTAATTTTAAATTGAAGGATTAGTCAAAAGTTAATCATTCAATGTTTTCTTTCAACCCACTATTTTGGAGCCTTATAAACCAACAAAATACTTATTCCCAAATATAAAACATTTGGAATCCACACGGCAATAATGGGAGAAAGGTTGCCATAGGTTGCAAAAACAGTAGTAATTTGCATAAAAAGAATAAATGAGAAACTAATTAATAGTCCAACAAGCAAGTGTGTGCCCATTCCTTGTCTGCTTTTTCTGCCCGCTACGGCAAAGCCAATAATGGTAAGAATGACAGTTGCGAAAGGGAAGGCAATTCGCCGATGTTTTTCCACCTCATAAAACTTGACATTGTCGGAGCCTTTAGAATACTCATTTTTAATGTGCTCGCGCAACTCTTTATAATTCATGGTTTCCATTTCATCTCGAATCACTACAAAATCGTTGGGCGTAATATTCATTACAGTATCCATTTTAACGCCGGTTTCATAGTGCTCATTTAGTTTGTAAGCATGTCGTTTTACATAATTATTGAGCGTCCAAACCTGACTGGTACTGTCCCATGTAATTGATTGAGCTACAATCTTATAGTTCATTTCGTCAAAGCTCATATTTTCATACGTAAAATTAAAACCCATACGATTATCGTTGTCCCATTGTTCAAGATAAACAAAACTGTTGGGTCCAATTTTCACATGCATATCGCGTCCTTTGTTTCGTATTCTTTGGCTGATGTATGTGTCTTTAAAATCTTGCATATTTTGATTGGTGTGAGGAATCAAAAAATTAGTCAAATAAAATGACATAATTGCAAGTACAATGGAAGAAACGATGTAGGGAACGAGCAATCTTTTGTATGATATTCCACTGCTGAGAATGGCGATAATCTCGCTGTTTCCAGCAAGTTTGGAGGTGAAAAAGATAACGGCGATAAAGGTAAAAAGCGGACTGAATAGATTGACAAAATAAGGAATAAAGTTCAGGTAATATTCAAATAAAATAGCACTGACGGGAGCTTTTTTATCAATAAAATCTTGAATGTTTTCCGAAATATCGAAAATAATAACAATGGTAATTAGCAAAGAAATAGCGTAGAAGAAAGTAAATAAAAACTTCTTGATGATGTAAATGTCAATCTTTTTTGGTTTCATATTCAACTTTCTTATTATATTGGAATTAAATTCGTTGAGAGATTTTGGGAAGAATATTGCTTTTCCAAGTGGTGAAATCTCCTTCTATAATATGTTTTCTAGCTTCTTTTACAAGCCATAAATAGAAGTGAAGATTATGGATGCTTCCAATCATGCCGCCCAATTGTTCGTGTGCGGTAAATAGATGTCGGAGGTAGGCTTTGGTATATTGTTGATCGGCAAAAAGATCGCTTTCAGCATCAATCAATGAAAAATCATTTTTCCATTTTTCATTTTTCATATTCATGATTCCGTTCCGTGTAAAAATAGTGCCATTACGACCGTTTCGAGTCGGCATTACACAGTCGAACATGTCAATTCCCATTTCGATGCAATCTAAGATATTGGCAGGAGTGCCTACGCCCATAAGATATCTGGGTTTGTCTTTTGGGAGAATGGAACAAGCAATTTCTGTCATTTCGTACATCAATTCGATGGGCTCCCCGACGGAAACACCGCCAATGGCATTGCCTTCACGATTGAGGGAAGCGATTTTTTCGGCAGATTGTTTTCGCAAATCTTTATAAACACTGCCTTGCACAATGGGAAAAAGAGTTTGGTTGTAACCATATTTCGGACTTGTATTGTCGAAATGAGTACAACATCTGTCTAACCATTTGTGCGTGATTTCCATCGAGTTACGAGCATAATCGTGGTCGCAAGGGTAGGGAGGACATTCATCGAAAGCCATAATGATGTCGGCACCTATAGTGCGTTGAATATCAATCACTTTTTCGGGAGTAAACATATGTTTAGATCCATCGATATGAGATTGAAAAAGGACTCCTTCTGGTGTTATTTTTCGTCGATGAGCCAATGAAAATACCTGAAAACCACCACTATCGGTAAGCATTGGTCTGTTCCAAGCATTAAATTTTTGGATTCCTCCAGCTTGTTCAATAATATCAACTCCTGGACGAAGATATAAATGATAGGTGTTTCCTAAAATAATTTCGGCTTTGATGTCTTCGTGCAAATCGCGGGCATGAATTCCCTTTACGGAACCAACCGTGCCAACAGGCATAAAAATCGGTGTTTCAATCGTGCCGTGGTCCGTTTCCAACAGTCCAGCTCTGGCATTACTCTTTTCATCATTATTAGTTATGGAAAACTTCATAGGTTCTTAAATAATCGGCAAATATACTGTTTTTTTGCCAAATAGTGTCTGATAATAGACTGGCTCATTACATGTAAGAAAACACCAAATATTTCGTTATTCTTGCATGAAAATTAAGTCAATTTGACATCATTGTGACTTTGTTAGAAGATTGAAAATAGATTAACAACCAAAAGTAGCTTATTGATGAATTTTTATTCCCGAAGGGATTACATGTTTATCGAATGAACTTTTCCATAGGAATTATTCGACCCATACATGGTCGTATGTTGGTTGTTGTGTTTTCTATAAATATGTGAATCCTACGTATTCAGGATGAGTACTTTGGTGTTTTAACGTTTCCTCTACGTCAACTACAAAAATCAACGACTAAAAAGAACTAATTGGCTGGTTTTTACCCCTGAAGGGATGGAATGATTATACCCTCTTTAAAATAGATCTTATTTTTTGAAAGTTGTTTTTGAAAAATATGTAACTTTGAAGATTGTAGTTTTGAATGAAACATTGTTGTTTTGTAAATATATTCTTCTTTTGTTTTTAATTAGTTGTTTTTGATTTTATGGCGGAAAAAAAGTTTGCGGTTTTATTGAAAGATGTTGAGAACTTGGGGTTAATTCCTCATCTTGTGCAAGTTAGTTATACCGATGGGATGATCGATGTACGTTATTCTTTGATTTATTCTGGGAATAAACAGAATTACGAGTCTGATATGTCGGTTGTTGAGAGGGCTTTGTTGAAATATTGCATTCAGTTGGAACCGGAAACAATTATGAAAAAACTGGATGATAGAAATGTTCAGAAATGGACCGTTTTTTCTCAAAAATATTTTGTTCACAAAACGAAAGATAGAAAACAATTGCAAATGAGAGAATATTTGAAAGATTTAATCAATCAATCTTTGGATAAATTTTATAAACAATTGGATGGACAAACAATTTTTCTGTGGAACGGCGATAATCCAGCAATGTGGAAAGTCCTCTCCGTTGAAGAGGGAAAACCGGATGTTTTTTATCATTTTGACAGACATGAAGAAGGAATTCGATACTTTTTGGACGTAGTTTATGAAAATAAAAAATTAAATCTTTTTCACTCCGTTTTATTGTCAACAATGCCTGCTCGAATTCTTAGAAAAATCAGTATTTTCGAATTTGATGAGGATGTTTTAGGAACCAATTTATTGCCTTTTTTCAGCAAAGAAACCTTGGAAATATCGAATTCTGCAGTGGATAGTTATTTTGAACTTTTTGTGGAGCCGCTCTTAATGCGAACCAAGAAAGTGATTGCCAATGGTTTTACGATTGTTGATATTGAGACAAAACCGAATGTAGTATTGTCGGTTACCAGCGAAATGAAATCGCAACAAATGAGCCTGTTTGACGAAGATAATTCCAGCGATGTTGATTTTAAATTACGGTTTA
>JAQUGA010000156.1 GCA_028684405.1 Bacteroidales bacterium
GATGATGTTTCTCTCACAAATGTTGTGACAGAGTTTTATAGCGAAGATGCTGCGGAGAACATTGTGGTAAACATCACCACAGCTGAGCTTGATGGCGTTGATAAAGAAAATTATTCACTTTCGCTTGCTGGTGCACCCACCACAACAGCAACAATATCTGCGGGTACTTCTGATTTTGCTGTTACTTTTACTGTTAAAAGCAATTCAGCGCCATTAGAAGGGGCAACCATTAGTATAAATAGCCAAACGCTAATAACTGATATTGATGGAATGGCTACCATTGAGTTGGAAAATGGGGTTTATCCTTATTCGATTACAGCATTGGAATACGTAACATATGAAGGTTTAATTACCGTGGATGGAGCCGTTGTAAATGAGGAGGTTTCTCTGATTCAAGTTGGAGTGAATACAAATTTACTTTCAAATATCGAATTATATCCCAACCCGTTTCAAAACACCATTAATATATCCAATGCCAGCAATGTAAGCTGCGTGATTATTACCAATATTATTGGAAAGCTTGTTATGGCTGTTAATCTAAATCAGTCATCCAATCCAATAATAGAAACCAACCTACCCTCGGGCATTTATCTGCTAACCATTATTGCCAATGATGGCAGTAGGGTGATAAGGAAAATGATTCGGGAATAGGGGGAGGTAAAAGTGACATACGATGCACTGAGGGACTCGAAATGTGACGAGTGACAAGATGAATAGCAACCTAGCAGGTTAGGTGTTTAAATATTTGCAATACCTGCCTGTTAGGTTTTTTTTAAAAAAACAGTAAAAAAATTAATTAACCAAAAAACAGAAAACATGAAACCCAACAAACTCAAAGTAATTCTGCTCATCGCGTTTGCAATAGCAATAAGCATGAGTTCGTGCATGAATTCCAGTGGGTTTTCAGAAGAAAAAACGCCGACCGACAATGCTCCCATTACAGGAACATTATCAGGAAAAATCAACCACGACGAGCTTGATTTGAACGACAAAGCCTCCTGCACTTTTAATCGTTTTCCATGGACGGTTGAAAAGTTTCAAGAATTGCAAGCACAAGTTTCCACAGAACCTCAAGGTGCAGTAGTCATGGTGTTGATTGCCATGGAGATATATCGCAAATATCCTGTTATTGGTGAGAAATGTTTGTTTTTGACAACGACCGAAAATGAACACGACCCCAATGAGCCCGGACACATGAGCAAAGACCGCATTATACATCGTTTGAACGAACTGCTGCGACGCACAGATGATTCATACGCACGTCCTTATCAAGTGGCTGCTTATTTGAAAGGTGCTCATCAGCAAAATGGATACATTCCTGAAAAACCGTATACCGTTGAAGTGGAAATTATGAATACAAATTATGAATACAATAGTAAAATGGATGCTAAATTTATTCAATATTATGTTCTTACAGGTGGAAAAGACAGCGGAAAAGACATTATTCGTGTCATCAAACCATGGGATAGCAAATACTATTTGGTTGATAATTTTCCAGGACTTTATTCTCAGGTAAAAGAACTCCCCGGTAGTAAAACTTGGGACGATACTATGTTTATAAAATAGAATTGTTGTTTTAGAAATTTCTGAAAAGAAGAAATGAAAAAAATAATTTTATTTATATGCGTAGGCTTATTTATATATGGATGCAATAACAATGATTCATCCGATAAATTTAAAGAGATGAAGGAAATTGAAAAATTAACAAAAAAGCAATTTTCAGAAGAAGCTGGAGCCATCTATGCGAATGTGTTCCAGGAAATAGGAAAACTTCTCAACAAACACGAAAAAATAGATGTGGCTTTTGAAAAAGACATCGATATACTGTATCAAAGCTCGGTGAAACAGATGCTTGAATATGGAAAAGTCCTTGCCAATAAAGAAGAACAAATTCGTGAAGATTACTTGTTTGCCAGTACACTTGCTGCATGGGATGCTTTAGACAAAATTGACCCCAAAGTTTCAGCTGATGTCGAAAAACAGCTGGATGAAAGAATGCATGAGTTTGAAGAATACCAAAGCTTAACTTTAGAACGAAAGTTTGACGATTTGTTTGCTATCATGGACTTTTTAAATTTTGAGAAGCTAAAAGAAGAACGCCCTGAAAGTGCTAAAGAATTTGGAATTCAGTAATAGAAAACCGTATTTTTTTTACATTAGTATCTAAAGAAAACTATTTAATATCCTGAATATTAAATAGTTTTCTTTAGCTTATCGATTTGAATATACTCGTGAGAAAAGAGTGTTTTTTGACTATCATCTCTAATTAATTTGATATTTTCTGCAAACTTAGAAAAAGACCATTCCGTAAAATATCAATAAAAATTTGTTTGGTAAGAAAAAAAGTTTTATTTTTGTGGTTCGAAAATGAATTTGTTCTTCAAAGGGTCATGATCATATAAAAGTCTCTTTCTTATTTGAAGAATTATCTCCACATGTTTAAATCATTGAAATTCAATCACTAAGATTCTTATCAAATTATTATTTTATGTACAAAAAGGATGTTCTTAACGAGATGCTTTTAAGCGAACTCAAAGATATTGCTAAAGACCTAGGCATCGAAAAACACGAAAAACTCACCAAACTTGATCTGATTTATAAAATTCTTGACAACCAGGCTCTAAATCCCAGCAAAGAAGTTGTAGAACAAGAGAAAAAACAGAACCAAATGGGTGGACGTCGGCGAACGATTGCCAAAAAACCTGTTGCAAGTTCTAATTTTCAAAAAACTCAAACCCCCATTGTTTCTTCATCGGAACTCAATAAAAATATTGACGAACCTAGTATTGTGAAAGACACCCCGGCAAAACCGGTCGCTGAAGAGGTTGCGATAGAACCAAAAGAAATGGAGTCAAAGCAAGATATCCAAAAGAAAAACAGTAGAAATAAAAAATCATCCATAAAAGCAGTACCGCAAAAAGAGAAAAATTGGCTTCAGGATGATATGATTATCGATGATGCTTTGGCTTCTGAAAAAATAGATTTTAAGCGAAAAATGTTATTGGAAGACCTAGAGCTGGGCATTTTGGATGATGTTGATATTCCACCTGTAGACTATTCTTTGCTCTCTGATGATATTGTTTCCGACAATTTAGATGTAGATTCAAGTCCAGAAAAAGAGACCACCAAAAAGCGTGAATTTTTGATTCCCGATATTTTGGATGATAATGATTTTGGAATTTCACCTGTTGAAAAAACAGATCAAATTCGCAATCAAGAGACTCAAAATCAGAGAACAGAAATCACTGAAAATCCAACAACTGAGGATAAAAGCAAACAGGCAAAACCCGTTCGTAAATTCGAAATTAAAAAGAAAGTTGGTGAAAAAACAATAGAGATAATAGTTCCGGCAGAAACCAATGAGCCCACAACGGAAGAACCTCAAGCACCCAAAAAACAACAACAAACTGCTCCTGCAGCCGAAAAAGAGACAAATATTGAATATGACGGAACCATTGTTAGTGAAGGTGTTTTAGAAATTGTGAATGATGGATACGGCTTTCTTCGCTCTTCTGATTATAACTATCTGAATTCGCCCGACGACATTTATGTTTCTCAATCTCAAATAAAACTATTTGGTCTAAAAACTGGCGATACTGTAATGGGAACCATTCGCCCACCAAAAGAGGGTGAAAAATATTTTCCACTTGTAAAAGTGAACGGAATTAACGGTCGAAGCCCCGAAGAGGTTCGAGATCGTATTCCTTTCGATTACCTTACTCCTCTTTTTCCCGACGAAAAGCTTTGTTTAACAGGACATTCACTGGAAACGACTTCTACTCGTGTTATCGATTTGTTTGCACCCATCGGAAAAGGACAACGCGGACTGATTGTAGCTCAGCCAAAAACAGGAAAAACAGTTCTTTTAAAAGAAATTGCCAATGCTATTGCAGCCAATCACCCCGAAGTTTATTTAATTGTACTTCTGATTGACGAACGTCCTGAAGAGGTTACCGACATGGAGCGCAGTGTTCGTGCCGAAGTTGTTGCATCCACCTTTGATGAACCAGCAGATCGCCATGTTAGAATATCCAACATTGTGCTCGAAAAAGCAAAACGAATGGTAGAATGTGGTCATGATGTTTGTATTTTGTTAGACTCCATTACTCGTTTAGCACGTGCATACAATACCGTTTCACCCGCTTCTGGAAAAGTCCTTTCAGGTGGAGTGGAGGCCAATGCACTTCAAAAACCAAAACGCTTCTTTGGAGCTGCTCGTAAAATTGAAAATGGAGGCTCGCTTACCATTATTGCTACAGCTTTAATCGATACTGGCTCTAAAATGGACGAGGTTATTTTCGAAGAATTTAAAGGTACAGGAAACATGGAACTTCAATTGGACAGACGTTTGTCTAATAAACGCATCTATCCAGCCGTCGACCTTGTTGCTTCTAGCACACGTAGAGACGATTTACTGCACTCAAAAGAGGTTCTTCAAAGGTTGTGGATTTTGAGAAATCACTTGGCAGATATGAATCCTACCGAAGCCATGGAGTTTATTAAAGACAAAATGAAGTTTACAAAAGACAATGATGAGTTTTTAATTTCTATGAATAGTTAATGAAATAATTTCATTAATAAAACTCTGCGTTTGCTCGCAGATCAAAAAATATTAAAAAACTCCGACTTGAAAAAGCCGGAGTTTTTTTTCAACTGAAATTTAGTTTATCTGCCATAAATATATCGGTTAAGTTCATCAATGGAGGATGAAAAACTGAAAGCATTGTTTACCATAAAATAATTTCCTTTGTCAATGGTAGATTCGTATGCAAATTTTGCAAGCGATAGTTTATTGCTCTCAAAATTCATTAATTCTACTAATTCTAGTGCTTGGCGAGATACGATTTGATTGTGGCTCAATGCCGATTTTGCAAGCGATAATTTTCTGCTATCAAAAGATTGCGAAGCAAGGGTGCTTTTTAGCATCGAAAACTCATAATCTCCCATGGGTCTATTATAGTTGCCATAGTTTCCTCCATAATTGTTGCCATGATTATTTCCATAGTGAGTGCCATTATTATGTCCGTAATTTCCTGAAGGACGTTCGCTTAGAACAATCAAATTTCGGTTACGATCAATAAGAGCTTCTACAAATGTGCTGTTTGGAATGAAAATAGAGCGAGAAAAAAACAGAGTCCGATGAATTCTGCCATTTCTGTTTTGTCTTATTTGGTAAACTCTTAAGTGATGATTTCCGCTATGAATATTTGAAATTGTATACCTATTAGAATTGTAGAATTTTTGATTGTTGAAATGTACTTCTATTTCGCTGTTGTCAAATAAACGAATAGAAAGCCCGGATCTGTTTGCAAATAAACCAACGGAAGCAAAGAGCAAAAGAGCTGCGAGAATGATAAAATGTTTTTTCATGACTTATTTCCTCCTATATTATGATGAATGATTGTTTTTCTTAATAACTACTATTTGCAAGCATTGTGCCATCTTTTATTTGTTTTGTTTTATAAGCTTAAAAACAATGTTTGGCAAATGTCAATTTGGTCTGGAATAAGAAATTTGAAAATAGATTTTATTTTTTATCATTATTATCCGATAAAAAAAAATCAAAGAGAAGGAAGCATAAAACTTCCTTTCTCTTTTTTTAGTAGTTTTGCTTCGTCAAAACCAACAACTACTATGGACAAAACTACATATTTTTTTGGAACATCCGTTTTCGGACAGCTGATTTCTTTAATAGATTCAAAAATCATATCAAAATCAGCAACAGAATGCCTATCCGATAGGTATATAAAAAAATTCACAACCAAAGATCATCTTATTAGCACATTATTTTGCTCATTTGTATTTTCAATTAAATCACATCCCTAAAAAAAGCACTTTAGCTGATGCAAATCAGCGAAGAGATGCAGAAACTTTTGGGAAAATATATAATAAACTTTTATTGCAATATGGTCATCTTTTATCGGACAGCCGAATTAAAGAGGTAATAAACAAACAGATAGAAATTTTTGACAGTACAACAATAAGTTTATTTAAGGATATTTTAAAATGTGTTGGACGAAATCCTCAAAATGGGAAGAAAAAAGGAGGAATTAAAGTTCATACTATTA
>JAQUGA010000157.1 GCA_028684405.1 Bacteroidales bacterium
TATAAAAAAACGATAGCCCTAATCAGATGAAAAGGAGTGTGCTCCCAATTGCAAAAGCGTATAACCCTGCTGTTTCGGGATAATTATCTTTCATAAATGCTACAATTTGAGGTCCAATGATTCCTCCAACGCCCCAAGCTGTAAGTACGACACCATATAAGGTTGACATAAGTTTAGTCCCATAACTATCGTTGATGAGCGAAGGAATAACTCCAAAACCACCACCGTAGCACAAGAGAACGATACAGACAAATACAAAAAACCAAACAGGATGGGCAACAAAAACAAGTGCTATAAAAATAAATGCTTGCAGTGCCAATAAAATTCTGAACGTTGAGATCCGTCCAATTTTATCCGAAATTGTTCCCCAAAAAAAACGTCCCAATCCGTTAAAAACGGAGCTAACGGCAATAAGAGTTGCTCCAGTTGTATTTAGACGGCTTATTACTTCTGCATCGCTAAAATCCGTCATTGAAGGCATGCGCAATTTCAATATGTCCTGAAGAAGGGGAGACTGGAAGGAGATAAAAATCATTCCGGCCACTACGTTTATCATAAATATAAACCAAATAATGATAAATGACTTTGAAAAAATAAATTTAAATGGAGATATGTTTTCCGATACAAGAGGCTGATCGACTTTCGCTTCTTCTTCCTTTTCAGGGGGAAGTTTCATAAACGAGGCACAAAAAGGTAGCACCACAATTAGGGTAAGGCCAATGTATAAGAAAGTCTTGCTTAGGCTATCATTGCTCAAATGCAAAAATAGTGGTGCTAGAAATTTCGACATCACCAATGCACCCAAACCAAAGCCCATAACGACCATTCCTGTCGCTAATCCTTGGTTTTTTGTAAACCATTTTGATACCGTAGCAACCGGTGTAACGTATACCAATCCTAAACCTGTTCCGCCCAAAATTCCAAAAGCGAGGTACAATAGCCACAAAATATTTGCCGAAAGGGCATAGCCCGAAATGATGTATCCCAAAGCATAAAAGAGACTTCCAATAATGGCTAATTTTCGAGGCCCGTATTTGTCAATTTTAGTTCCTCCCCATGCTGCACTTACACCCAACATAAAAATAGAAAGACTAAAAGCCCATGCTACTTCCGTATTTGACCAGCCTGATAATTTTGTGATTGGAATCTGAAAATAACTCCACGCATAAACTGTCCCTAAACCCAAGTGAGTTAGCGTACCCATAATGGCTATAAACCATTTCTGATCAATCTTTTTTATCTTCATATCTTTATCGTTTGCAATACATCTAAAATTATCAATAATTTCTTGAGACAAATATATACAAAAAATGAAGCAACTCAATATTCAATTAACAATTATGAATTAAGAATTAAAGATTGTGAATTATCGCAGTCACTCCGACATTTCATGAAAAACTAATTACATCCCGAAAAACCTCTTTTTAGTCGAAATAAAGAAAACTTATGAAAGAAATTGCAGAGTGCATCAAATTGTTGATTAAATTTACAGATTAATTTATGCTTTATGAATTGGATTAAAAAAACATTAATTACAGCTGTCCTTCTGTTTATCTCATTGTTAATGAGTCTTTTTGCTCAGGAAGTTAGGCAGTGGTCTTTGGAAGACTGCATTGATTATGCTTTACAAAACAATATACAAATTAAACAACAACTTTTAAATGAGGAGCTGAGCCGACAAGATGCTTTGCTTAGCAAAGGTGCCTTTTTGCCCAATTTAAATGGTTTTGCATCCCATTCGTATAACTACGGCCGAACGGTCGATCGTTTTACCAACCAATTTGCTGAATCACAAGTACAAAGCAACAATTTTTATGTCTCTTCTCAAGCTACCCTTTTTAGTGGTTTCAGAATTTATAACAGTTTTCGTCAAACGCAACTCAATCTACAGGCAAGTGGTTATGAAACAGAACGCTATAAAAACGACATTGCTTTAGGAGTAGCCACTGCTTATTTAAATGTTCTGTTTGCAAAATCATTGTTTGACAATGCAAAATTACAAATTGACGCTACTGAAATTCAGCTTAATAGAACCCGAAAACTGACGGAAGCAGGCGTGTTGTCAGAAATCAATGCCTTGAATATGGAAGCTCAATTTGCTGCCGAAGAATTAACTCTGATTAACGCAGAAAATCAGTTGAGTATGGCTTATTTAAGCTTAGTTCAAATGCTCGATTTAAAAGAAGTGGGTTCTTTTTCGGTAATAGAGCCCAATATTCAGATTGATGGAATTCAGGAACTTCTGTTGACACCTTTCCAAATTTACGAAATTTCAATCAAGAAAATGCCCGAAATTCAAGCAGGTATATACCGATTGAAAGCAGCTCAAAAAGGACTTCTTGTGGCCCGAAGTGCTTATAGCCCTCAATTGACAATTCAAGGTTCGATTGGAACAGGATTTTCGGGAGCCAGTAAGGAAATTAAAAGTTTTGCGCTTCGCGGACTCGATACCATTGGATTTGTTCCGGCAACCAATGATGTAGTGGTGGCACCCGGTTTTTCGTATAATTATGCCACAAAATCTTTTGAAGATCAGATTAATGACAATTTAAATCAAACCATTGGTTTTAATCTTTCTATTCCCCTTTTTAATGGATTTCAGGTTCGGAGTTCCGTAAATCGAGCCAAAATTGGCCTCAAAATGGCAGAATATAACAATCAGTTGATTGAAAATCAATTATTTAAAAGCATCCAGCAAGCACATGCAGATGCTTTAGCAGCTTTGAAAAGATATCATTCGGCAAACAAAGCCATGCGGGCTTATAAATTGGCGTATGAGCAAATAGAAGTGCGGTATAATATTGGAAGTTCTAGTTTTTTTGAATTTTCAGATGCTAAAGCAAAATATAATAAAGCCAGTAATGACTTAATTCAAGCAAAATACGATTATATTTTCAAATCAAAAATTATCGATTTTTATATGGGAAAACCATTGCAAATTGAACGTCAATAAATTATGAGAAGAATGAAAAATAAGAAATTAAAATACATAATTATCGCTGCAATAACCGCCATTATTATTCTTTTGGTCATACTTAAGAAAGCAGGATATATTGGGGGCGAAAAAGCAATTCCGGTTACGGTTGAAGAGGTGAGCGTTAGAGATATTACAGAGACAGTGACCGCCAATGGGAAAATCAAACCCGAAGTTGAGGTTATTATCAATCCAGATGCATCTGGTGAAATTGTGGATATTTTAGTCAAAGAAGGGGAGGATGTGAAAAAAGGACAACTTTTAGCAAAAATTAATCCCGAACTTTATGTTTCGAATTACGAACGAATGGTTGCTAATTTAAATACTCAAAAGGCTACTCTTGCCAATTCCAAAGCCAGATTGGCACAGGTAGAAGCGCAGTTTTTGACCGCTGATATCAACTTTAAACGGAATAAAAAACTTTGGGATCAAAAAATTATTTCCGATTCGGAATGGGAAAATATAGAAACTCAGTTTAAGGTTTCAAAAGCGGAAGTAGATGCTGCCAAACAGAGTGCAATTGCATCTGAATATGCGATCAAAAGTGCCGAGGCAACCTTGAAAGAAGCGGCCGACAATCTCAACAGAACCTCTGTTTTTGCACCCATCGACGGAACGGTTTCTTCCCTAACCAAAGAAAAAGGAGAACGGGTTGCCGGTGCATCACAATTCTCTGCAGGTACTGAGTTAATGCGCATTGCAAATCTAAACCTGATGGAAGTTCGAGTGAATATTAATGAAAATGACATTGTCAAAATAAAACTCAACGACACGGCTATCGTAGAGGTGGATGCATATCATAATCAAACATTTAAAGGAATCGTTACATCCATTGCCAATTCAGCAGTGGTAGGAGCTACGGGAACTTTAAGTGCCGATCAAGTAACAAATTTTGAAGTTAAAATTAGAATTTTGCCTGAATCCTACGCTTTTTTAATCAATCCCGACAAGCCCAACATTTCCCCTTTCCGACCCGGCATGTCAGCAACGGTTGATATTATTACCAAATCGACAAAAGACGTTGTTAGCGTGCCCATTCAAGCGGTAACTATGCGAGAAGAGAATGTTGATTCCAAAGAAAAAGAGAAACAAAATAAAGATTTTCAAAAAAAATCGACCCATGAATATGTTTTTGTCTACGATGACGGAATTGCCCGAATGAGAAAAGTCAAAACCGAAGTTCAGGACAATATGTATATTCAGATTTCAGAAGGTTTAAAAGCTGGAGAGGAAGTGATTAGCGGACCTTTCAGCGTTGTGGCAAAAGACCTGAAAGATGAAATGAAAGTGAAAAAAGTGGATATTCAATCGCTCTACCAAACAAAATAATAATGGCCCTGATTTTATCTATTGAAACAACAACCGAAATTTGTTCCATCGCAATTTCTAAAGATGGAAAATGCATTCATTCTATTATCGACGGCGATAAAAATTCTCACAGTCAAAAATTAATACTCTATATCGAAGAGGCTTTTCAGATGTTAGATCTTAAAAAGGAAACTCTGGATGCTGTTGCCGTGAGTAACGGACCTGGTTCGTATACCGGACTTCGTATTGGCATGTCTACGGCAAAAGCGATTTGTTATGCTTTGGATAAGCCTTTAATTAGTTTGTCGACATTGCATGCTTTGGCTCATGGATATTCTGAAAAAACGGACATTCCCGAAAAAGAATATTTCATAATTCCTATGATTGATGCCCGGAGAATGGAAGTTTTTACCTGCATTATTAATCAGAATATGGAAGAAATAGAACCCATTTCGGCAAAGATTCTCGACGAAAATAGTTTTTCTAAAGAGTTGAATAAGCCATGTTTCTTTATTGGGAATGGAGCTGAAAAATGTAATGATCTTTTTGGGAACCATCCAAATGCTCATTTTCCAGATGTCTTAGCATCGGCAGAACATCTGATTTCCATGGCGGAAATCGCTTTCAAAAACAATGATTTTGTGGACATCGCATATTGCGAACCCTTTTATTTAAAAGAATATATAGCAGGAAAACCAAATGTTAAAGGACTTAGATAATCAGCAAACAGAAAAAAAACCACTTCGAATTGTGGCTTTGGTCGACAATACGCCTTTTGGTATGACAGCCGCAGAGCATGGTCTAAAGTTTGCCGAAATTTTTAAATCCGAATTGGTTTTAGTAGCCTGTCATGCTCAAGTAAATGCAGAAAAAGTTGCCCAATCACTGCGATTGAAAAATGAAAATATTCCGATTATTATTCAGAAAGTGGAAAAGCTAAACCATAAAAATTTTCATGCTACTTTGGAAGAATTGAATGCCATTTTGATGGTTTTATCTGTTTCTAAAAACAGAGGATTAAGTTACTTTAGTGCAAAATCAGCATTGAAAATTATCTCAAAATTACGAATTCCAAGTGTTGTTTGTGGCACTAAACCGCCTGAAGAGAATGCGTACAAAGATGTTATGCTACCGCTAAATATCCATCGACAAGCCAAAGAAAAATCTTTGTGGGCGGGATATTTTAGTCGGTTTTACAATGCAACAGTTCATGTTTTATACACTGTTTATAAAGATGAGTATTTAAAGAATAGACTGTATGAAAATGCAAAATTCACCGAAAAATTATATGAAAACCTTGAAGTGAATTACAAAAACCACGTCATTGAAAAAGTAAAACAGGAGATTGATGAATTTGCGGTGGATTATGCCAAACAAATTGGTGCCAGCTTGATTTTGGTCATGACAACACGCTATTATTCCATTTTTGATTACATTTTTGGTCCCATCGAATTGAAAATCATGACCAACGAACATGAAATCCCCATTATGTTGATTAATCAGAGGGATGATTTGTACGTATTATGTACGTAAATTTTTGTTATTTGTTCAGCGAATTTCTTAATCACCGATTACTGATTGCCGTTCATCGATTACCGATTACACTTTCCTTGATACTGTCCAAAAAAGTGTGTAAAGCTCAAAAAATTACGATTTTTGTAGTACAAACAATAAAAATTGAAATTATGAACTTTACACAAGCACAAATTACGGAAATTTTAGATGAAATTGCAAATG
>JAQUGA010000158.1 GCA_028684405.1 Bacteroidales bacterium
GACTATTAAATTACAAAAATGATAGAAAAAACATACTCAATATTGCTCAAAACATCATCAAAACCTTTCCAAAATTAAACCACAAAAATAGAACTCCCATAGTGGATTCCTCGACTTAGTTCAACTCTATTTTTATTAATCATTTCCTTAATTCTATCAATAATTTATCAAGAAAAGTGAATCATTTCAGTTTTTTTGTATATTTGTGGGGAAACGATTAATAAAATACTAATAGTTAGCGGTAATGCGTGGATAGCGCACCGCGAACCTGAAACGAGGAAGCTGAAAATCATTTAGAGTAGGCAAAAATTAAAAGTTGCGCCCGACACAAATTAGGGATTATATTATGGCTTGGGATAAAGCATATGTTAATTGTGGAGTTGCCAAAATACAAGGCAATATCGTAAGAGTATACAAAGATTATGCTACTTGCACAACAATATGTCCTCCGGGTAAACCTGTGGATGCACGCTGGTCAGGAGATGGTGTTGTTGTAACACTGGAAAATGGAAAAATAGTGAAGTTTGAAAGTCAAACAAGCTATCGTTATTTCTAAAATTTAGGGGGAGTTTACACCCCCCTAAATTAACATTACCAAAAAATGAGTAATAATATTAAATGATGTCTGAAAGAAATTGCAAATACAATGTTAGAGAAAATAAAAGCATTAAATATGCTATCCGAAAATATAAATCCAACTATCATTTATAATGAGGGTTGGATTGTTCGATTATTGGTAATAGAATCAATGTTGGAGAAGATTACTATAGAAAATATTGAATTTGGGAAATTAGCAAATAAAAAATGGTCTTCTGAAGCTTTAATTGCAAGTCCGTTTGTTACAACGAAAATAAATAGGGAAGGTTACACACACGCAGATATAATATTAGGCGACTTTGATGTTAATTACGGTGAACGAGGCGAGGTTGTGTTAACTGATATACCCGAAATTTTGGGGATTATTGAGGCGAAAATGGGTAGTAATTTAAGCAAAGGAACAGCAAATGCCCCTGATTATAACCAAGCAAGCAGAAATGTTTGTTGTTTGGCACATACAACTCAAAGTACAGATTGTGACACATTTTTCATCATTGCAGCACCTCAAAGCATAATCAAAAAGTATAATTTTGAAGAACAGATAAACCAAATAAGAACACAAATAAGCGAACGATTTTCACATTCAGAAATTTCTTATTCAAAGGAAATAGAAAAGAAAGTTATCGAATGTAAAGTTTCAGTTATCAGTTATGAAGATTGGATTAACACACTGAAAGATAATGAAATAAAAAATATATTAATTGATTTTTATAATCAATGCAAAAAATACAACAAAATTCAAGGTTAACAATGAGAATCCTACACCTTTCCGACAGCCACGGCAAACACCATCAATTAAAAGATTTGCCTAAAGCCGATATAATCGTTCATTCGGGTGATATATCGGAAGATGGTACGGAGGAGGAAGTGTTAGATTTCTTGAATTGGTTTTGTGATTTGAACTATCAATACAAAATTTTCGTAGCAGGAAATCACGACCTTTGTTTAGATGGTGAACATATTGAGGGTTTGCCGGAAAATTGCAATTATCTCTGCAATTCGGGTGTAGAAATCGGAAGTATGAAATTTTGGGGTGTTCCGTATTTTCTGTCAAATGAATTGAATGGCGACATAGTGCAAATAATAGCGAAAATTCCCAAAGAAACAGACGTTTTGATAACCCATAGACCACCTTACGGCATACTGGATTTTGAAGACAATAATAATTTCGGTTGTGTTGATTTACTACAAATTGTGCAGAAAATTCAACCGAAATATCATTTATTCGGACACATTCACGCAGGGTATGGATTTGAAAAATCACAACATACAACATTTGTCAATTCCTCACTTGTTAGAAAAAATAATATTGTAAATAAACCTTTTTTGTTAGAAATATGAAAAGAGATAAAAGCGAAAATGCACTACCGCTAACCCGCATATTGGCAAAATGGCGGCAGAATCCCCGCAGAAAGGGAAGGGCAAGTTTGCAAGTTCTTCTCCCGCAGGAAGTTTATTGTAGCCGCCACTGCGCCAATATGCAAACCGTTAGCGGTAATGCGGGGACAGCGCACTGCAAACGTCAAGTGGGGAAGCCGAAAACCATTTAGAGTAGGCAAAAATTAAAAGTTGCGCCCGGCACAAATTAGGGACTTGATTATGGCAATCATAACAGCAGTACAAAAAGGTAGTTTATGGTGAGCGAAATTCTATTATTGCTCAACAATCTGGCACATTACACGGCTACACCAGCACAACTTATTCGGTAAAACAAGGGAACTTGATTGTTACAAGGAATGAGAAGGGGCAAATTATCTCTCAGCAAAGGGGATAATGGAACAGATTGTTGGTCGTTTTTGATTATTACAAAGATTGGCTTGCGCCAATCTTTGTAATAATTTTCAGCAGAAAAATTTGACAAATATGATAAACGAAAATTTATTCAAAGCAGTAGAAAGCGGTAAGGTTGAAGAAGTTGAAAAAGCATTGACCGAAGAAAAAGTCAATGCGGCAACTTATTTTGGTGCAAAATCTATTGTGCTTGCGACAGAACAACGAAATTCCGAAATCTTGAAAATACTTTTGAAAAACGGCGAAAAAATACCTCGTGAAAGTTTTTGGCGACGGACTGCATTTTCTGCATTGCGTGCTGCAAAAAACACAGGGAATACCGAAGTATTGGAACTTTTACTCGAATATGGCGCAGGTGCGGACAAAAAGAGATTGGAAAACGCATTAGCCGAAGAAACTCACAAAAACCTAAATACGACAAAATTTTGTTACGAAGACGGAATTTACATACCCCAAAAACAGTCAAAATTGGCTACCATTGATGATGCGCTTGAAAAAAATAATTGGAAATTAGCAACGGCTTTATTAGAAAGTAGCATTGATACTGATGTGGATTTTTATACCGAGTGTTTGAAAAAAATGTTTCTAAAATCCACATACATAGGCGATACCGAAAAAGTTAAAATCTATCTCGAAAAACTGATTGAAAATGCCGTTGGCGTTTTGACCGATGAAACAGGGAAAAGCACGTTAGAAATTGCGTTGGAAAATCCTACCGACTTAATCCAAATTTTGTCAAATTATGGTTTCCACGAAAACTCTTTACGACACGCATTTAATTGTTTAACAAACATTTAATGTTTAAAATATGAACGGATTAGATTATATTAAGTCAAAACAGCGAAGTTGGGCAAGCCGAAAAAACTTTGAACTTTTGGGCGGAACTATTCCCGACAAAGGCGAAAAAAATTATTTAGGAAAATTAGAGAATAATTTATTTCAGCCACTAACAGCAGAAACTTTATTCCGATTTGAAAATGGAGACGGAAACGAAACCGCAGACAGCAATTCTCGATTGGCTAAAATGAAAGCACTTCATTCGTCTTCTGCAATAGTTGTCAATACATTTCAATATTGGCACGACAAAGATGTTTTTCCTATTTTATACGCTTGCAAGTTATGTTCAAAGCAACCGTCGGGCGTTGATATTATGTACGAAAACATTGGCTCTAACCAGCCAAAAGTATTTTCAATATCAAGAAATCCATTAGCAAACAAAATCAAATTTGAGGAAAAGTTTAAAATCAGCAATGACACAAAAACATTTCCTTTTCCGCCAAATATTGATATTGTAGTCGGTAATTTTCAACCTCGAATTTATGCGATAGAGAGTAAATTTACCGAGCCATACAGAGGAAAACCAAACGGAATTAGCCAAAAATATCTTGACAATGTTTCTTTTTGGAACGGACTACCCGAACTGCAAAAATTGGCAGAAGAAATATGTCCCGATAACGAGAAATACCAATATTTAGATGTCGCTCAACTACTCAAACACATTTTAGGCTTGAAAATTAAGCACAATAAAAGCGGTTTTCGACTTCTGTATTTGTGGTACGATGTAATCGGACAAAGCGGAGCCGAACACAGAAAAGAAATTGAACAATTTGCGGAAGTAGCGAAAAAAGACAACATAAAATTCAGCCACATAACATATCAAGAAGTAATTATGAAACTGACACAAGAATTTTATGTGGGCAACGAGAAGTATTGTAACTATTTGACAGAAAGATATGTATAATAAATGCACTACCGCTAACGAGCGGTTTCACGCAAGCGGGGGTGTATGCCCGCAGAAACATTTGTGGGAATTTGGAAGTGTATCGCCCGCCCGAACCTTTGTGAAACCCCCGCCTGCGTGAAGCCGCCACTACGTTATAGCCAATGAAAAAAAATACGCCACTAAAAGTTTCTCTACTCCCCTATCAGAATTTAACCACTTTGTAATTTCCTCGAAATGCTTTTGAAATACTGCAACAGTTCTTTTGCAGTAAATTTTAAAAGCATAAGAAATGAAGAAAATTTTAGTTTTTGCAAGTTGCTTGATAATAGGCAACACATTGTTAGCTCAACAAAATACAATTCAAAAAGAGCCGCCACCAAGTGATTCGGAATTAGCCCAGAAAATTACAGAATTTGAGGAGGAATTAAAAGGGCTCAAAAACCTAAAAATAAGCAGATACATTCAAACCCAATTCCAATATGGAGAGAAAGATGCATCACTTAAAGTGGGTAGTTCTAACGAAGATAAAACAAGACGTTTTAGCCGAATTGGAATCAGACGGGGAAGAATAAAAATGGCTTATACGCAAGGAATCGGTTCGGGAGTCTTTCAATTAGACATTACGGAGAAGGGCTTGAGTGTGAAAGACGCTTATTTGAAATTAACCGAACCTTGGTTCAATTCTATTTCCACAACGATGGGTGTTTTTGACCGTCCGTTTGGTTATGAAATCTCCTATTCTTCCTCACAACGAGAATCTACTGAACGTTCCACAGTTTTTCAAACATTATTTCCCGAAGAACGGGATTTGGGTGCAAAAATCACTTTGCAAGCACCCAAAACATCACCTTGGAGTATCTTGACATTGGATGTAGGATTCTTTGCCGGTAACGGAATAAAGATGGAAATCGACAGCCGAAAGGACTCCATCGGACATTTGGCTGTTAATCAGACCATAAAAGATTACCTAAAAATAGGCGGTGGAATTTCCTACTATAACGGAGGCGTTTATCAAGGTTCTAAAAATGTTTATCAAAATGATGGTAATAGCTTTTTCTTAAATTCAGACGAAACCAATATTGGGAAATTTGCCAAAAGAGAATATTTTGGATTGGATTTTCAACTCGCTATTTTAAGTAAAATAGGGCTAACAAAACTCACTTCGGAATCCTTGTTTGGAACGCAACCCGGAGGAATAAACGACAGTAAAAGTCCCAACGCATCGGTACTTTCAACGAGTGATGTGTATATCCGAAATTTTCAGGGCGGTTATGTCATGTTGGTACAAGACTTCGGTTCGCTACCTGTTTCTGCAATTGTAAAATACGATTGGTACAACCCAAATACGAAGGTAAAAGGAAATGATATTGGAATGAATAGTACTAATGCCGGTGATATCGCCTTCAATACGCATGGTTTGGGATTACAGTGGGAAATCGACAACAATTTCCGATTGACGGCTTACTATGAGCTGGTAAAAAATGAAACTTCTACCCATCTCAACGGCTACGACTCCGACAGAAAAGACAATGTTTTCACCTTGAGATTGCAGTATAAATTTTAAATCGTAACAGAATTGTAACCGCAATGAAATTAGGTTGAAACATTGCCTAACTTTCTTTGCACAAGAAATAAAAACAAAAAAATGAGAAAATTAATTTTAGCTTTATCCATCATCAGTATTGCATTTGGTTGTAACACAGCAAACAAGAAAGAGACCGTAACTATAAAAGGTTCAGATACCGTGTTACCGCTCACTCAAAAAGAAATGGAAGCTTATCAGAAAAAACATTCAGAGGCGGCTATTTCTGTAACCGGTGGCGGAAGTGGTGTGGGAATTGCAGCACTGCTCAGTGGAACAACGGATATCGCACA